>CAYYSS010000540.1:0-1530 GCA_964474325.1 uncultured Nitrospirota bacterium | reverse complement strand
CGGAGCCCGGGACGATGCCGCCTCCGAGAACGCGATCCAGTTCCAGGAGACCGGAACCTACCCGGGCCGCGGGCGCCGCGGGGACATGGTCCAGGAGGATCGGTTCGGCCGGGGGAAGAGCCCCACGTCCTTTATCGGGTCCCGAGGCCCCTTCGGCGAAGGAGTTCCACGACCCGCATTCAGGACATTTTCCCAGCCATTTCGGCGATGTATACGCGCACTGTTGGCACTGATATACCAGCCGCTGTCTGGCCATGGAAAGATTTCCCCGGAACCCTATTCGGCACCGGCCGCGGCCAAGATCTTCTTCACCGCTTCACCTCTATCCCAATTTCGTTCTCCGAGGAATTTTTCGAGGACCTTGCCGTCGCGGGAAATGAGGAAGGTCGTGGGAAGGGCATAGACCTTGAAACTTCCCGCGACGATATTGTCGGGATCCCGGAGGACCGGGAAATCGAGGGGTTCATCCTGCACAAACCGCTCAAGGCGGGCCAGGGACCGGTCGGCGGCGATGGACAGTATTCGAATGCCCTTTGCCCCTTGCTGTTTCAGCAGGCGGTTCAGAGATGGCATTTCCTTGCGGCATGGCGGGCACCAGGTGGCCCAGAAGTTAATCAGCACCACCGTGCCCCGGAACTGACTCAGGGATACCTGTTTACCTTCCATATCGGGCAGAGTAAAATCCGGGGCCGGGTTGCCGAGGAGTTCGTCCGCTTCCCAGGGGGCAGGCGGGATGGCGAAGGCCGTACCTGAAAGCACGAGTAAAAGAGCGACGAGAGCCGCTACGATGGGGATGTTTCGCATGTACTCCTCCCTTCAGGTCATCCGGGTCCATCACAACGAGAGCCCGTCCGTTCGGCATCGACAGCGATCTCGCCCGGTAGCCCGCTGGTTGAGGTGGTGCCGGAGGCGGGGGTCGAACCCGCACGGAGTCGCCTCCACCGGATTTTGAGTCCGGCGCGTCTGCCAATTCCACCACTCCGGCCCTATAGACGGGTCTCGGGTATCGAAACCCGATCAAGGATACCATAAAACGCCCATGCCCGCGAGACGAGACATAGTGAGGAATCCGGGTGAGTCTCTTGCAGGTGCAAATGACGACAGAATGCTGTAAGTATGCTCGCGGATTTTCGCGGAAACGTCCGGATGAAAGAATGGGCCGCGGATGGAGGGAAGACAGAAGAAATATTAACCACGAATGGGCACGAATAGTCACGAAGGACGAAGGAACTACAGAGGGGCGTTTTTTGCCACGGATGGACGCGGATAGGCACGGATGAGAACAAGGAAGAACGTCGAAGGATCAAAGAGAACCTTACAGTTGCATAAAATACGGGCCCGGCGGCCTCAAGAAAATCCGCAACACGGCGTTCTTATTGGTTGAAACGCCGGCGGGGCGCAGGTCTGAGTGATGTGCCTGGAATTCATCTTTCGTGGCGTTTGCCATACCGTCTCAGGACCCGTTCGCCGTTTCAGGACGTACATTCCGCACTTTCGCGAAGAGATTTCTCCGAATTAATTTCAGCGTAG
>CAYYSS010000539.1:0-1532 GCA_964474325.1 uncultured Nitrospirota bacterium | reverse complement strand
GAGTTCTCCCGCGCGGTTCCGCCGCACACCACAGACACCGACCTTCCCGGGTCTGATCAGGCAGTTCTGTGCGCAAAGTCTGCACCGGACCGTTCCGTCGTCCCCTTCCGGAGCCCAGAAAAGCGCCCGCTTCATAAGCCCTATTGTAACAGGGCACCCGCCTTCGGCGGCGGTCGGAAGGGAGAAGAGAGAAGGGAGAGGGAAGACGGGAGAAGGGAGAAGTAACGTCCTGTCACGTCTAACGTTTTCCGTCTTACGTCTTCCTGCCTATTACGTCTTCCTGCCTCGACGGGGGGCGAAGGGAGAAAGGCCGAGGCCGCCGGGCCCGGATTTTATACCGCTGCAAGGTTAAGGCTACAATACATATTTATGACGGGACAACGAACTTATGGATAAAGACTACACATTATTCGCTTCCGCACCACCAGGTACCGAGCAACTGCTTGCCGGAGAGATTAACGAAGCCGGCGGACGGGATGTCCGGAAAATCTCGGCCGGGGTGTCGTTCCGGGGCAGCCTTGAGACGGCCTACCGCGTCTGTCTCTGGTCGAGGATCGCAAACCGGGTTATTCTGCCCCTGTGCCGTCTCCCTGCCCGAACCCCGGAGGAACTCTACGCGGGTATCGCCGCCATGCCCTGGGAAGAACACCTGGCGCCGGACGGTACTCTGGCCGTGGACTTCCACTCGGTCGCATCCGGCATTACCCATACCCGGTACGGCGCTCAGAAGGTAAAAGACGCCATCGTCGACAGGTTTCGCCGGGAATACGGTCTCCGGCCTTCGGTGGACCGCCTGCGGCCGGACGTTCGCGTAAACGTCTACGTTTTCCACGACCGGGCGCGGGTAGGGATTGATCTCTCCGGAACCAGCCTTCACCAGCGGGGTTATCGCACGCGGACAGGACGGGCCCCGATCAAAGAAAACCTGGCGGCGGCCATGCTTATGCTTGCAGGCTGGCCCGAAATCGCCGAGCACGGCGGACCCTTCGTGGACCCCCTGTGCGGGTCGGGGACCATCGTCATCGAGGCCGCCCTCATGGCCGCGGGAATGCCGCCGGGCCTCACCCGGACCCACTGGGGTTTTCTCGGATGGAAACAGCACGACGCAGACCTTTGGGAGCAACTCATTGAAGAGGCCCGGCGGAAGAAATCCGACGCAGAACGGCTGTTGCCGCCCGTTGCCGGTTTCGACCGGGACGGGGAATCCCTGGCCGCGGCCCGGGAAAACGCACAGAGCGCCGGCGTTGACCGGATGGTAGTATTTCGGCGGGAGGACCTCCGCCGCTGGGACCCGGCCGGAAAAAAGCCGGGGCTCGTCGTAACGAACCCTCCCTATGGTCAGCGGCTTGGGCATACCCGGAACCTGGGTTCTCTCTACCGCGAACTCGGCGAGACACTTCGCCGTGCCTCCGGATGGCGCACCGCGGTTATCAGTGAGCACGCGGAACTCGATGCCTATCTCGGGCTTGTCCCGCAGGAGACGTTTCCTCTCTATAACGGGCCGCTCCTGTGTCAGTTTTCGATTTATGAGC
>CAYYSS010000538.1:0-1532 GCA_964474325.1 uncultured Nitrospirota bacterium | reverse complement strand
TCTTGATTCCACCGGCCCCTTTTCCGGGAAATTTCTGCAACGTTAGGGTTTACCTGCCGGGAGTTTTTACGGCGGTTGGGTTTACAATAATATCCCATGGCGCCGACCGTTACATACCACGGGGATCCGGCTGTGGATCTGCCGAACATCAAAAGCCCGGCCGAGGCCCGGGACTTGCTCGAACTCGACCAGGCGGACCTCTGCGCCCGGGCCGACGGGCTTCGCCGCGCGGTCTGGGGTGACGGCACGGATCTCTGCTCCATCGTAAACGCCCGCTCGGGCGCCTGTTCGGAAGACTGCCGGTACTGCGCCCAATCGGCCCGTTACAGGACGGGGGTACCGGTGTACGATTTTATCGATACCGCGGTTTTCGCCGAGGCGGCGCGGGCGGCGGCGGGCCGCGGGGCGAGACGGTTCTGCACGGTAACGAGCGGACGCCGGGTGGCGGGCGCGGATGTGGAGAAGGTCGGGGCCTTGATCTCGGCCTCGAAAGATGCGGGGCTTCATCCGTGTGCGACCCTGGGGCTCATGGAAAAGGACGACCTGAAAAGACTTCAGGACCGAGGACTGTCCCGCTATCACCACAACCTGGAGACCTCGGAACGGTTTTTCCCCTCGATCTGCACGACCCATACGTTCGCCGACAAAATCAGGACCATCGAAGCCGCGTCCTCCCTCGGGCTTTCCGTCTGTTCAGGCGGTATCTTCGGCCTGGGCGAGTCGTGGGACGATCGTATCTCCATGGCCTTCGCCCTCAGGGATCTGCCCGTGGATTCGGTGCCCCTGAACTTTCTCACACCCGTCAAAGGGACCCCGCTGTCGGCGATGAAACCCCTTTCGGCCGACGAGGCCCTCCGCATCGTGGCCCTCTACCGGATCCTTCTGCCCGACCGGGAGATCCGGCTCTGCGGCGGTCGTCCGGGTGTTCTCGGAGACCGCTGGCCGGAGGCCTTCGCAGGCGGGGCAAACGGGCTTCTGGTCGGTAACTATCTGACGACTCTCGGGCCTGATCCGGACGAAGACGTGGAGCGACTTCGCGGCATGGGGCGGGCTCCGCTCGAACCGTGACCCGCGAGACCGGGCGCTGTCACGACCGCCCGGGAATTGAGGCTGCGTTTTCGGATATCGTCGAAGGACTCCGGGCGAGGAATCTCGAGCGGTCTCCGGTTCTGAGCCCACGGGACCCGGACGGCGATCGCCGGCTGATCGACTTTTCCAGTAACGATTACCTGGCCCTGTCGCGCCATCCCCGGGTGGTGGATGCCTTTGTAGAGGCCGCACGGCGTTGCGGCGTCGGGGCAGGAGCGGCGCGGCTTATGAGCGGGACCTACGAAGCCCACAGCAGGCTCGAAACCCGCATCGCCTGTTTCAAGGGGACGGAGGGTGCGGTCCTTTTCGGTTCCGGGTACGGAGCCAATACAGGGCTGTTGGCAACCCTCTGCAGTAAAGACTCTCTGATCGTCGCGGATCAACTGTGCCACGCGAGTATGTACGACGGCATCAGACTTGCCGGGGCCCGTGGGTCTTCGTGT
>CAYYSS010000537.1:0-1546 GCA_964474325.1 uncultured Nitrospirota bacterium | reverse complement strand
CAAAACGTTCTCAAACGACAACGGCGTCCGCCGGGTGAACGAGCATTGGCTCTACCCCGTGATCGGGCATGGGGAGTATTTCGTAAACGGGATTTTCGTCGAGGAGACACCCATGGCGGAAACGGTCACGGGCTTTCCGGCGGGCCGCTACCGCCCGGAGGACTACGCCTGGGATACCAAGGCCGATGCCGTCCTGGCAAAGCACGGTACGCCGAAAAGCACGTATACGGAAGAGATGCCCGGCGGAACATTGACGACGTACTTGTACGACACGATCATATTTTCGTTTTTAGGAAGCGATCTCGTGTCGGTTATTACGATGGAATGAGCACTATGTGGAAAAATCTGCAGGATAAAGCGCGGATAACGGTCAAGGCGCTTGCCGGGCCCGTTCGAAACAGCCGCGGCTTGGTCGGTATCGCCTTTGCCGTGGCGGCTACCCTTTTTGCAATCGGCTACGCTGCGTATGACAGCAACCTGGTACAGAATCTCGACAGGTATCGGCAATACGCGCGGGACTCGGCGGAAGGGAACCCGGATACGGATATGAACGCCCTCCGGGACGCGCTTCAATCGACGGTGGATACGGCGGGGCCTTCAAAACCGTATCTCGCACCGCTCACGCCGTCGGCGACCGTTCTCCAGCGGGTAACCGCCGTGGTCGCTGCCTGGGCGGAATATTTTGTCCATAGTCAGGTCATGGGGCTTACTCAGGCGGCGATTTCGGAGCCCGGCAACGTGCCGGAATCGACCCAGGGGGCCGGAAATGCCGGCGATACGGCCGCGTGCGGCCTGAGTGTTGATTCGTCCACGGTGCCGCCCGGGGATTTTGTTATTATCAACGCGAGTGTCCCGTCGGTTTTCCGGAGCGATATCGTCGCCGTGTTCGGTGAGGCGGGGAATTCCGGTCTGATCTACACCCCTACCGGCAGCGGCTACCAGGCGTCGTGGACGGTTCCGAGTTCGTATTGTTCATGGAATGCCGCCGCTACCTTCAGGGCGGTGAAGAGCGATTCCAGTGTGGCCTGTTCCGTCTCGGTTCCCATAGTCGTGGACCTGTCGGCCCTGCCCGATACCGACGGCGACGGCGTGCCTGATTCCTGCGATCCGGATGCCGACGGCGACGGGAGTCCGAACGCCGCCGACTGCGCCCCGACGGATGCCGACCGTTTCCCGGGAAACACGGAGACGTGCGGTGATGGAATCGACCAGGACTGCGACGGCCAGGACGAGTCGTGCGCGCCGGTCTGCACTCCCGCGTCCGGGTGTTGCCCAACTCACCCGGTGCCGTGTGCCGGCGACTGTTTCCCGGCGGGTTCGGTATGCTGTAACGACGTGCCGTACGAGGCCGGGACCACCTGTTGCCCGAGCGGAAGCACCTGTTCTCCCGGGTTTGCCTGCTGCACCGACGGCTGTATCCCCGCCGGCGGGGTATGTTGCGGCGATGTCGGATGGTGCGAGGCGGGGAATGTATGCACCTCCTGGGGCTGCATGCCCGAGGGGTATACGGATTGCGGATACGGTGCATGCCCCCCCGGCAAGCAAT
>CAYYSS010000536.1:0-1565 GCA_964474325.1 uncultured Nitrospirota bacterium | reverse complement strand
CACGTCGTCACTCAAAGAGTTCTGAAATGACCCACACTCTTCCACGAAGACCCACAAATAAAAACGGGAAGCTCCGGTGGGCTTCCCGTTCTTTTTTGCATGGTGGGCGATACTGGGCTCGAACCAGTGACCCCTGCCGTGTGAAGACAGTGCTCTCCCGCTGAGCTAATCGCCCGTGCGAAGAATATGTTATGCAGAGGCGCCGGATTAGTCAAGCACGGGATGACACGCGGGGAGGTACGTGGGCAGGGAGCGGGATTCCTCCACGCCGTCCGGCCCGGGTATTTCAACGGGTCAAGGTCGGAAGTGATTATCCGATAGAGAGAGAAGAAACATTTTCCGATGGGGCGTGTTCCTTATTAATAAGGCTACCCAATGAAGAAGACGCCGCGGTCTGAGAGGAGGTCATTGCCATGAAACGTCTTATCGCACTCGCCGTTGTCGCCGTTGTTGCCATTGCCTTTCTCGGCATCTCCATGGCCGACGCGAAACCCCCGAAGCCGGGGCCGAATTTTGTGTGGGTTCCGGCCCATACGAATCCTGCCGGTGTTCTGATCCAGGGGCACTGGAAATATACGGGACCGGCGGTACGGGGAAAGGTCTGGGTCCCCGGACACTACAACGCAAACGGGGTCTGGAAGGTAGGGCATTGGAAGAAGATCGGCAAGCCCCCCCGTGGCGGCGCGGTATGGGTGCCGGGGCATTGGGGCCCCCGGGGCCGGTGGGTTAAGGGTCACTGGCGCCGCTGAGAGCCGCGACCGGATAAACGAAACAGAATCGGTAGCCCCCCCTGACGCGGACAAGCCGCGTCAGGGGACAGTAAACCGGAAATCAGAACTCGGAATTTTGTCCGCCTTCGGCGGGACTCTCTTTGATCCCCTGACGTTTTTCTTCCCCATCCGTGTTCATCCGTGGCCGTGTTCCCTCTTTTTCCATGCGTGTTTCTTCGTGGCTGTTCGTGTCCATTTGTGGCTGATACTCGTTTGACGTTTTCTCCGATCCATGTCCATCCGGACCCGTATTTTACGCCACTGCAAGGTATACTAACTACAGAGGAACCGTGAAAAAACCAAAGGCAACAACGGTCCTGGTGGCGAGTACGGCCCGGGACTCCGGTAAAAGCCTCGTAGCCCTGGGGCTTGCGATGCGTCTCCAGTCCGACGGGTTCAGGATCGGTGTCCTGAAAGCGCTCGGCGATTCCCCGATAAAGACCGGGCGCCGTTCGGTGGACACGGATGCCCGGTTTATTCAGGGACTCCTGACCCTGCCGGATTCGCCGGAGACAATCTGCCCCGTCACCATGACGCCGGAGATTGAACGGAAGGCCCGCAGGGGCAAGGGACTCGATCTGTCGGGAAAAGTTTTCAGCGCGTACGAGAAGATCGTCCAGGGCCGGGACGTTGTTGTTGTAACCGGCGGCGGGACCCTGTTTGAAGGTGTCGCGATGGGTATATCGACCCTGGACGTCCTGGAATACACCGGGGCGTCGGTACTGCTGGTGGAGAAGGGGGAGAAGAGTGACGTGCTCGACCGGATTCTCTTCTCCCGGCGGCTTATCGGCGACA
>CAYYSS010000535.1:0-1572 GCA_964474325.1 uncultured Nitrospirota bacterium | reverse complement strand
AGAACACCTCCTTGTTTTCAGGACAGGGTTGGGAGAAGATCCTTCAGTTTTTCAAGTGCCGCAAACCGATGACTCATGCGGTTTTTTTCGGCCGGCGGCATTTCGGCGAATGTCCGGTCGAAACCTTCCGGGATAAAAAGAGGGTCGTATCCGAAACCGGAGTCCCCCCGGGGCCGGTCGGCGATCCTACCCCGGACCTCACCGAGGAGGACATCTTCGCCCCCGTCGTGCCGGCAGATCATCGTACAGACGAACGCCGCCGAACGGTCGCTCTTCCCCGCGAGTTCCCGGAGAAGTTTATCGTTGTTCGCCCGGGCATCGCCGTCCGGGCCGGCGTAGCGGGCGGAAAAGATACCCGGCGCACCGCCCAGGGCGTCAACCACAAGACCGGAGTCCTCGGCAATGACGATTTCCCCGGGCTCGGCGTACGAAGCGTATTGATCAACCTTCTTCCGGGCATTCTCTTCGAAGGTGGTCCCATCCTCATCAACCTCCGGCGCTTCTGTCGGCAAGGGGCGCAGGACAACACCGTCCCCGAGAATAGATTGAATTTCCGCGACTTTATTGGGATTCTTTGTCGCAACGAGAATCTGTATCACTGGAGGACCTTTTTCTGTAACCCAACCAACTGCTCGATGCCCTTTTCCGCAAGCCCGAGGAGGGCGTCGAACTCGCTCCGGTCAAACGTCGCCTCCTCGCCGGTCCCCTGGATTTCGATGAAGCGTCCCGATCCGGTCATCACCACATTCATATCCACCTCCGCCGCGGAATCCTCCTCATAGCAGAGGTCCAGGACCGGGCGCCCCTCGACAATCCCCACACTGACGGCGGCTACGTGATCCTTCACCGGATCCTGATCGATCATACCCCTCCCGAGGGCATCGTCAAGGGCCAGCTTCAACGCGCAGAAGGCACCCGTTATGGACGCCGTCCTGGTACCTCCGTCGGCCTCTATCACGTCACAGTCGAGCCATACGGTACGCTCCCCGAGAGCCCGCATATCAACCACGGAACGAAGGGAACGACCGATCAGCCGTTGGATCTCGTGGGTCCGGCCGCCGACCTTGCCCCGGGAAGATTCCCGGGGTGTCCGGACATTCCCGGAAGCAGGCAACATGGAATACTCGGCCGTAACCCACCCCCGCCCCTGGTCCCGAAGAAAAGGCGGTACGGCCGGCTCAATCGTCGCGGTGCAGATCACCCGGGTGTTACCGGTTTCCATCAAAACGGACCCCCGGGATGACCTGATAAAGCCGGGGGTTATCGTAATGGGTCTCAATTCGTCGTTCTGCCGTCCGTCGGATCTCATTGCTCCTCCTCGTTTTTCAATTAAAAAAGCCCAGAGTGATAAGCTCTGGGCTTCTAATCCCGGCGGCTACCTACTCTCCCACGACGTCGCCGTCGCAGTACCATCGGCCATGGAGGGCTTAACTTCCGTGTTCGGTATGGGAACGGGTGTGACCCCTCCGGCATAACCACCGAGGAGATAATTATACATATAGTTCCTTAACAAGTCAAGGCATAAGTTTAGGAAGCGGCAGATAAAGTGGTCAAGGCGCACGGTCAATTAGT
>CAYYSS010000534.1:0-1593 GCA_964474325.1 uncultured Nitrospirota bacterium | reverse complement strand
GTTTGAAATAGTCGATATCGAGTATGAAAACGGAAAGAGGCTGGCCGGTGCGGATACCCCGCCGCCACTCCACGTCCAATACCTGATCGAAACGGCGTCGGTTCGGAATGCCCGTAAGACCGTCCCGGGCCGAGAGGTCCGCGAGCAGATCACGGTGGTGTTTCAGCTCCAGATGGGTCCGAACCCGGGCATGGACGATGGCCAGGCTGAAGGGCTTTGTAATGTAGTCCACGGCACCCGCCTCAAGCCCGCGGGCCTCGTCCTCCACGTTGGTTTTCGCAGTAAGAAAAATCACGGGAATTTCCCGCGTAAGGTCGTCGTTGAGAAGGTCCTCGCAGATCGCGTAACCGTCCATATCCGGAAGGACGATATCCAGAAGGATCAAATCCGGCGGGCGGTCCGAGCGTGCGATGTTCAGGGCTTCCCGTCCCGTCGCGGCGAACACCACCCGGTAGTCGTTTTTCAGGCACCCCGCGAGCATACGGATATTGACCGTCTCGTCGTCGACGATGAGTACGGTATTCTTAGCCGGCTGTTTGCTCATGTACGATTTCCTATCGCCACGCCGAGACGCTCGGCGAGTTCGGCAAGGGTGGTCCGGGCACCGTCAAAATCAAACCGATTCACTTCGCTTCCGAGACGGCCGACGACTCCGGCAAACCGGGTAGACCCAATAATTCCGCGCAATTCATCGAAACACTCCTCAGCCTCAAGATCGTGGGTCCGTAACAGTTCGTCGAGTCGCTGGATGAGTCCGGCTGTATCCCCGCCGTTTTGCTCTTTCTTCCGGGCGGGCTCTCGTCCGGATAGCGGTGCCGTTTCGACCGTTTCCGAGGCGGCAAAATTCCGGGCTGAAACAACGGCTTCGCCGAGGGCGGCTGACAGTTCCGTAAAGCGCTCCGCGGCCACGGCCCGGTCCTCTTCCTTCAGCGACTGCTCGAGCAGGACCGCCGCCTCGTAGAGCCGAGTTGCGGAGAAATTTCCTGACGCGCCTTTCAGGGTGTGGACAAGACGCCTGCAGGGATCCAGGTCTTCTTCGCGAAGGGCCGCTCCGATTTTCTTCGCTGTATCCGTATTATTCGCGGCGAACTCCGCAAAGAGGGTTTTAAGGAGCCCCACATCCCCCCCGATACGCCGGAGAAACGAAGGGATGTCAAAGCCTGACACCGGGGGGACATCCACGGGTTTCGTTATTGCGGGACGGTCGGCGCGTTTTTCTTTCACGGCGGCGTTACCTTTGATCCAACGGCCGAGGACGTCCAGGAGAAGATTCGCATCAATGGGTTTACTCACATAGTCGTTCATGCCGGCCTTCAGACACTTTTCTCGGTCTCCCCCCATTGCATGCGCGGTCATGGCGACAATGGGGAGTTTGGCAAAGCGCGGCGTGTTTCGGAGAATACGGGTCGTCGCGTAGCCGTCCATCTCGGGCATCTGGACATCCATGAGCACAGCGTCGTAGTCGGCCGAGCCGATCGCGGCCAGGGCCTCGACCCCGTTTCCGGCACTGCCTACACGGAGCCCCCCTCGTCCCCGGACCTCCCGGGCTACCCTTGGATGGATCGCCTTGTCCTCGGCCCCCCCCCCCCCCCC
>CAYYSS010000533.1:0-1595 GCA_964474325.1 uncultured Nitrospirota bacterium | reverse complement strand
GCGGATTTTTTTGAGGCCGCCGGCCCCGTATTTTATGCAACTGTAAGGTTTATTTTTACCCGCTCTCAATCTTGCGTCCATCTGTGTCTGTCTGAGGTTGATATCAAGGTCTTCCCATGCGTAATGCTAAATTCCGTATCCTGAGTGCCCGAGTAGTGATGTTTCATGTACGATAGATCCGATGAAGGTCCTCGTCGATATTCTCCATCCGGCCCATGTACATTTCTTTCGGAACGCCCTCTACGGGCTCGTGCACGCCGGGCACGAAGTCCTGGTTACCGCCCGGGATAAGGACATCACTCTACGGCTCCTCGACCTGTACGGGATAGAATACGAATGCATCAGCCGGGAGGCCTCCACGCGGGGCGGGCTTATGAAGGAACTTCTGGCGCGGAATTTCCGTATGGCACGGCTCGTCCGCGGACGCCGGCCGGACGTCCTCACCAGCATCGGCGGGATATCGACGGCCCAGGTAGGATTTCTTACCCGTACCCGGAACCTGATCTTTTACGACACGGAAAACGCCGGGCTTTCCAATTTCCTCTCCTATCCCTTCGCGACGGAAGTCCACACGCCCGACTGCTATCGGGGCCCCGTCAGGGGACGGCACCGGACCTATGCGGGGTATCACGAACTCGCCTATCTCCATCCGCGCAGATTCGCGGCCGACCCATTGCTTCTCGAGCGGTACGGCGTTGATCCGGAGGGGCCCTACAGTGTGGTTCGTTTCGTCTCCTGGCGGGCGGTACATGACGTGACGGCCCGGGGATTCGGAGACGACGAAAAGATTAAGCTGGTGAAACGATTAAGCGAGTACGGCCGGGTGTTCATCACATCGGAAACCCCTCTTCCCGAGGCCTTTGAGCCGTACCGTCTGCCCCTTCCGCCGGATAAGATTCACCACCTCCTGTCCTTTGCCTCGGTGTTTGTCGGAGAAAGCGCCACCATGGCCTCCGAAAGCGTAATTCTCGGTACCCCGGCGGTGTATCTGGATGTGGTCGGCAGAGGCTATACGGACGAACAGGAGAGCCGCTACGGGCTTTGTTTCAACTTCCGCCCCTCCGAGGCCCGGGCCGCCTCCCTAAAGGCCGAAGAGATCCTCCGGGACGGGCTGAAAGGCTCGAGGGGTTTTCGGGAAGGCAGGAACCGACTGCTCGCCGACAAGATCGATGTTACCGACTACATCATCGAGCAGTTGACCCGGGGGAAGGGGGAGGGGTGAAGGGCTTTCCGAGCGCCTGCAGGTTACGCCGAGCGGCACGATCGTCCGGGTCGATCTCCAGGGCGCGGCGGTAGATTTCGACCGCTTCTTTTCTGCGACCCAGCATGGCGAGGATATTGCCTTTTGCAGTCCACGCGGAAGCCAACCCGGGGTTGAGGTCTATCGCCGTGTCGATATGGGCCAGGGCTTCCGGAAGCCGTCCTGTACGGGCCTTCCATTCCGCGGCGGATATATGGAGCGAGGGCAGACGTTTTTCCTCCTCGCGGGCCATCTCGATAAAACGCCCCGCGTCCCGGAGGTTACGCCGCTCCAGTTCAATCTGGGCGGCTTGGGAGGCGTAGATCGGATGCCGGGGTGAAAGGGCGAGGGCCCG
>CAYYSS010000532.1:0-1600 GCA_964474325.1 uncultured Nitrospirota bacterium | reverse complement strand
CCCCGGTCGGTCTCGCCGGCACCGCGACCGCGGACGGCGCCCTTCATCTCTGGTGGACGCCCCCCGCCGACGCGCAGGCACCTACGGCCTATACGGTCGAAGCCGTTACGGAAGGCGGTCGCCGGGTGGTTCTCGGGCGTACCGACGTCCCGTATTTTTTTGATCCTGTGTCCGGGGGCTTAAAAGAATTCCATGTGCGTTCCGTAAGGGTCGTTGATACCGTGGAAGCCGTTTCAGAGCCTGCGGTATTGCCGAACGGCGAACTTCGTTAGACGGAACGGTGTGATCGGGGAGGAGTTTATTTTGACGCGGCGAGATCGGATAGCGGAAATCGTTGAGAACCACCAATCGCTGGTCCAGCGTTTTTTCCAGAGGTGTACCGACGATATTATACGCTTTGCGGCTCTGGTTACCGAACGCTTGACCGCAGGCAACAAAGTCCTCCTGTTCGGCAACGGGGGGAGCGCCGCCGACGCGTCGCATATGGCCGCGGAATTCGTCAATCGTTTCAGACGGGAGCGGCGGGGCCTCCCGGCACTCGCTCTCGTAACGGACCCTGCGGTACTCACGTCGATCGGGAACGACTACGGTTTTGAGCGGATTTTCGCTCGCCAGATCGAGGCCCTCGGCGCGCCGGGGGACCTGGCCGTCGGTATTTCCACAAGCGGCACGTCGGAAAACGTTCTTCGCGGGCTCGCCGAAGCCGCCCGGCGGAATATGGGAACCGTATTGGTTACCGGGAGCGGGGGCGCACGGCACGCCGATAAGATGGACATCGTGATCGTCGTGCCGTCGGACGAAACACCGCGGATTCAGGAGGTCCACGGTCTTCTCGGGCATATCGTTTGTGAAATCGTGGAATCGGACATGGCGGACCGACCTTCGCCGGGCAGGGGGGAATAATGAGGACGCGATACCTTCGGATTGCCGTTGCGTTCTGCATCACGGCGGGTATTGTTTTCACAGCTTTCCGATGTCCGGCATCCATGACGCCGGAAGAGGAGACCAACGTCCGGGTCTACGAACGGGCGAGTCCGGCGGTGGTTAATATAACAACGACGGTATTTGTCCGGGATTTCTTCGCGGTCTATCCCCAGGAAGGATCCGGTTCAGGGTCGATCATTGATGCCGAGGGGCACATCGTTACCAATTATCATGTTGTCGAGGGGGCGGGTGAAATCAGTGTCACCCTCACCGACGGTACACGGTATGAGGCCCGGTTGGTCGGGGCCGATGAAGAACGGGACATTGCCGTGCTCAAGATCGTCGCCGCCGGCAAGCGACGCCTGCCGTTCTTGCCGCTCGGCTCGTCGGCGGACCTGCGTGTAGGCCAGAAGGTCTATGCCATCGGTAATCCCTTCGGTCTGCATTCGACCTTGACGGCGGGAATTATCAGTGCCCTCGGCCGCCCCATCCGTACGGATCGGAATTCCTTGATCGAAGGGGTTATCCAAACCGATACCCCGATCAACCCCGGCAATTCCGGCGGTCCGCTCCTGGATACCAGCGGGCGTATGATAGGTGTAAACACGGCGATTTTTACACCCTCGGGCGGGTCCGTGGGAATCGGTTTTGCAATACCGGTGGACACGATACGCCC
>CAYYSS010000531.1:0-1615 GCA_964474325.1 uncultured Nitrospirota bacterium | reverse complement strand
GTGTGATGTTGCAGGAATTCACCTTTCGTGGCGTTTACCGTACCGAGCCCGGACCCGTTCGCCGTTTCAGGAAAAGTAGTGGCCGTGCGTATTTCTTTGATCCCACCGGCCCCTTTCGCGGGAAATTTTCGCAACGTTAAGGTTTACTCTTTGGTTGTGGCTCCAGCGCCGCGTTGGGCCGGGAGGCGGAGCGAATTTGCTATACTTGTTGAGACTGCCGTTGCGTGTTGACGTGATGCGGGAGTTCAGGCCAGTGGAGGAGACGGTGCGGGAACGGGATGATCGTTGCAATGGCCGTGTTTTCAGGCGGCACGTCGAAGATGCGGGGTTTTGCGCCGGATCCCGGCCGGTGTTATGAGTCGGCAGAAGCGACAGGCGGAGCGGTATACAAAACGGTTCGAGATTGTATTCCACGTTGGTGACCAGACTTTTTCCGCCACGACGAGCAATCTCTCCGCTAACGGGATATTCATTCGTACCCGGCATTGTTATAAAGCGGGAGCGCCGGTGCAGATCGAACTTCGGGCTCCGGACGGGGACGTCCTTTACCTTGAAGGTGTTATCAAGCGGGCTATCAAGACGAAACTGCAGATTGCGAGAAACGGCATGGGTGTGGAACTGCGGCAACCGGACCGGCGCTATCTGGACCTCGTGCAGGGGTTAGGGCGCTGATGGGCGTGCGGCCGGTAGTCCTGATCGTGCTTGACGGGTGGGGTCTGCCGAACGATCCATCCCGGGGTGTGTTCTCCCGGGCCTCCCTGCCGTTTTACGAAGGACTTCGAACTCGTTTTCCACGTACGTCACTTCAGGCTTCCGGGGAGGCGGTCGGACTTCCCGCCGGGCAGATGGGAAACTCCGAGGTCGGCCATCTGAACCTTGGCGCCGGCCGGATTGTGTACCAAGACTACACGCGTATAAATATGGCGGTACGCGAAGGCACCCTGGGCGACAATCCGGCAATCCGAAAGGTCGTCGAGTCTGCCCGCGGTCATACTCTGCATCTCGCCGGTCTCGTTTCCGACGGGGGCGTACACAGCCATATTGAACATCTGAAGGCCGTAGTGGACGCCGCCCTTGCCCTGGGTGCCGACTCCGTGAGAATCCATGCATTTCTCGACGGACGGGATACCCCCCCCACGTCCGGGCTCGGTCATATCAGGGAGCTTGAGCGTTTTCTCGCCGGGCGGCCCAACGTCAGGATCGCCTCGGTAGCAGGTCGATTCTGGGCAATGGACCGGGACCGGCGGTGGGACCGCGTCAAACGTGCATACGAGGCGATTGTTGACGGGCAGGGCGATCGGGCGGGTTCCGCGACGGAGGCTGTTTCCCGGGCCTACGAGGCCGGGCAGACCGACGAGTTTGTCGAGCCGGCGGTTATGGAAGAAAACGGTTCCCCGATCGGTTCCGTAGAAGACGGCGAAGGTTTTTTCTTCTTTAATTTCCGGGCCGACAGGGCTCGGGAATTAACCCGCGCTCTCACGGCTGGGAGCGATTGGGCCGGCTTCGACCGCCCGAGAGTTCCCGCGCTGTCGAGATACGCAACGATGACCCTTTACGAAGAGGACTTCCCGTTTGATGTGGCATTTCCGCCGCTCCATCTTAAGAATATCCTTGG
>CAYYSS010000530.1:0-1622 GCA_964474325.1 uncultured Nitrospirota bacterium | reverse complement strand
GCCCCTTTTGATAAATTCACAGAAATCACTTCCGAGAAGTGCGGAATGTAAGACGCTGAGTGCGCTCCCCCGAAATAAAGATTCAAACCGTCCCACAATCTGCTCCCGGGGAACCGGCGCACCAGGGCCGCCGCCTCCGCCGGATCCAATCCGCCTTCAACACTTAGGCACTCGCCCTCCCGATGTATGCGAGGGCATTCAACGGCCTTTTCAATGGGCATACCGAAATCCGTAAGATTGACAATCACCTGGAGCAGTGCCGTGCGTATTCTCTTGGACCCGCCGGACCCCAGAACCGCCTTGCCGCCTCCATCCGGGAGGAACAGGGCCGTCGGCGCCATCATGGAAGTCATGCGGCGGTCTTCCGGCCACAGATGAAAACCTCTCGGGTTAAGGTCCTCCTCGCCGAGCATATTGTTGAGCATGAACCCGGATACGGGAAGAACGGCCCCGCACCCCTCCCCGTTACTGGCCGTTAAACTCGCCATGTTCCCATCCTTATCAATAATACTTATATGCGTGGTGCCACGGCTTGAGGGCGGGTGCCCATGCACTTCCTCAACATACCTGGCTACGAACCCGGAATCCAGGAGAATTTCGCCGTCCGGGTGATTCGCATCGCCAAGATGGGCCTCTATCCGCGCTTTATTCGTTGCATCCATAATACCGGAGAGCAAAGAGAGATACGGAGCCGTTTGCGCTGAGAAACCGCCCAGGTCAAACTTTTCGAGAAGTTTCAACGCAAACGCGATGAGAATGCCGCCGGACGACGGCGGAGGATTGCTCAGCAGACGGGTGCCCCGGTACGTAAGTTCCAAAGGAGCACGCCGAACAACCCGGTAGGCCGCGAGATCCTTCTCGTCCAGGTGCCCCCGCCGTCCCGGGAAAACGTACCGATTTCCCGAGCGATCTCACCCCGGTAAAAGAGTGCTTCACCTTCCCGGGCCAGTGCATCGAGCGTCTCTCCTAACTGAGTCTGCCGGAGCAGGTCGCCCTCACCGATTACCCGGTTTTGATCGTTCGGATTTCCAAAGATCCCCCGTGTTCGTTCCGTTGCAAGAAAGATCGGGTGGACCACGTCGAATAGGTAACTTTGAAACGGCGTTACGGTGAGACCGTTCTTCGCAAGCGCGATCGCGGGTTCAAGGATCGTCTTCATGGGGATCGTACAGAGGTCGCGGTGAACGGCAAACAGCCCGGCGACGGTACCGGGTGTTGCTACCGAACCGGCGCCGATATGGAATTCCTGGGTTGTACCTCCGAAATCGGCGTCTATCGGGTAAAACGACTCCGCACTCTGGGGAACTTTCTTCTTCGGCGTCTGAACAAAGAAATCGTATACCAATTCGTTGTGGTCGGCGGTATGGGCAAGGAGAAAACCGCCGCCGCCCAGAGAAGAAAGTACGGGTTCCGCACAACAAGCGGCCGCGTGGGCCGCGACAGCCGCATCGTAGGCATTGCCGCCGGCCTGGAGAATAATTTCAGCGGCCCGGGCAGTCTCTTCGTGTCCGGCCGCGACAACGCCGAGCACCTTTCCTGAACATCGCCCCATTTCATGTATTGTGCCGAAAGACCGCCCGGGGAGACAACTCGCCCGGGCGCCTCAGCGCCGTTTGTCCGTC
>CAYYSS010000529.1:0-1644 GCA_964474325.1 uncultured Nitrospirota bacterium | reverse complement strand
GAGATTGTGGGGCCGCGGCAGATCACCCGGGAGAATACCCAGCGATTCATTACCGTTCAATGCAACGTCCGGGGCCGCGATATCGGTTCGTTCGTTGCAGAAGGCCAACGAGCCATCGCGAGTCAGGTCGAACTGCCGCCCGGTTATCTTGTCAATTGGGGCGGGCAGTTCGAACTGCAGCAGGAGGCGAACAAGCGCCTGGCGCTCGTGGTTCCGGTTACCCTGCTGATCGTCTTCATCCTGCTGTATTCGACGTTCAATTCGCTCAAAAACTCGCTCCTTATTTTTCTCAATATCCCCCTGGCGCTGGTAGGCGGCGTAACCGCGCTCTGGCTGACGGATCAGAATCTGTCGGTTCCGGCGTCGGTTGGTTTCATCGCGTTGTTCGGAATCGCGCTGGCAAACGGCATGGTACTTGTTACGTACATCAACCAGCTGCTGCGCGCCGGGGTCCCCATGGCCCGGGCCGCTATCGAGGGGGCGTGTCTGCGTCTGCGCCCCGTGGTGATGACCGCCGCCGCCGCGGGGCTCGGCCTTGTTCCCATGGCGCTGGCAACCGGTACCGGAAGCGAGGTCCAGCGGCCTCTGGCCACGGTTGTCATCGGCGGCCTGATCACGTCCACGCTTCTGACCCTCTTGGTGATTCCGGCCCTGTATTCCTGGTTTGCCATACATCCTGAAGAAGAAACCGTGATGAAATAAAGGAGGAACTCATGAAACAGATCCAAGCGTACATCAAGACCCATCGG
Organism: uncultured Nitrospirota bacterium; assembly: GCA_964474325.1. Classification (GTDB taxonomy): domain Bacteria; phylum Nitrospirota; class Thermodesulfovibrionia; order SZUA-242; family CAYYSS01; genus CAYYSS01. Next base: position 895 of record CAYYSS010000529.1, on the reverse strand, counting down.
CTCTATGAGGTGACCAGGGCCCTGCAGAAAGTCGACGGACTCAGGGGTATGAGCGTGACGGAAGTAAAGGGCTTCGGGCGTCGACAATCGGGAGAGGCTTCCCAGCCCGTTGATGAACTCATGGACTTTGCGCCCTACACCAAGATAGAGATTTTCTGTGAAGACGAGTTAATGACGGAAATCGTCACGACGATTGAAGAAAAGGCGTATACGGGCCTACGGGGGGACGGCAAGATCTACGTCTCCCCGGTGGAGTGCCGTTTCAAGATCGGCAGGGGCGATACATGCGGGTAGGGACTTTTGTCCGGTTCAGTTTCGCGGGTTAATCAGAAGAGAAAAGGAGAAAAGATATGAAAAACGTAATGATTCTTATGGCGGTTATTGTGTTTGTGGGTTATGCGTTGCCCGGCAGCGCCGCAGCGGCGGATGCCGACTTTCGCGTGGAAAAATTCTCCGACATGACGGGGCTGGACAAGATCCGCGTTTCCCATGTCTCCGTCCGGGACGACGACGGGGGGGTGCGTGTCCGGGGCGGGCTCGCGCGACGCCGCAACAGTCACGGCACGCCGGGGCACGTGGACGTCACGGTGATCGATCAGGCCGGTGAGATTCTGTGGCATAAGGCTGTTACCTACCGCCCCCGGCTCGCCGGGAAAAAAGCCTGGCACAGGGCGACCTTTGAGGCGGAGATCCCGTCCCGGCCGCCGGCGGGAAGCGTAATACGGGTTGGCGTTCATACAAAGAAACTCCCGGTTTCCCGTATGTCGCCGTCTCGCACTAAGGACGGTGCCGGTTCGTGAGCGGGGCCGGTTCTGTTGTAACCCGGTTGCAAAAGGAGTCCATCGAATGAGCCGTACACAGCCTTCGGGCATTATTGACAGGATCTGGCGGTTTT
>CAYYSS010000528.1:0-1669 GCA_964474325.1 uncultured Nitrospirota bacterium | reverse complement strand
GAATTTCACCCACTGAAAGACCGTGCCTTTGCACGGCGCACTGCAACTGTAAGGTGAAACTCTCCTCCGCGGACAGCAAAGAGGTTGCGGAGCGGGTATGGTACGCAGAAAGAAAAACACCCGCCGCCGTTCCCGGCGACGGGTGCGTCCCGCAGGACTGGTCATGCGACGAATACTATTTCGCCACGGTGGACCGGTAATAATCCATAAGGATCTGGGCGACCTCCGGGCGTGAAAATTCGGGCGGGGGTGCTATGCCCTCGCTCAGCATGGCCCGGACCTTGGTGCCTGAAAGCAGGACCCAGTCATCCTTCGTGTGGTCCTTGCCGTCGCGCATCATAATCACCTTGTTGAGCTTCTTCGAGTACGCGGTATGGTCGGCCCGGAAGATCTTGATCTCGAGGGCGCCGGCCGGAACTTCTTCGTCGAAGATCGTCTGGGCGTCGAAACCGCCGTAGTAGTCTCCCACACCCGCGTGGTCACGACCCACGATCAGATGGGTGCAGCCGCAGTTCTGACGGAAGAGCGCGTGGAGGACCGCTTCCCGGGGACCGGCGTAGAGCATGTCGAAACCATAGCCGGTAATCATCACGGTATTGGGCGGGAAGTACAGCTCTACCATCTTCCGAATGCAGGCATCCCGTACGTCTCCGGGAATATCGCCCTTCTTCAGTTTGCCGAGAAGCATGTGAATCAGCACGCCGTCGGCCTGCTCGGCCTCCATGGCCATTTTGCAGAGTTCTTCGTGGGCGCGATGCATGGGGTTTCTCGTCTGGAACGCAACTACCTTGTTCCAGCCCCGCTCGGCGATCTCGTTCCGGATGGAGGTAGCGGTCCGGAACGTATCCGGGAAATCGGCCTCGAAGTAGGAGAAGTTCAGTACCTGGATCGGACCCGAAATGCACGTCTTGCCCACGGAGTTAAAGGCGGCCACACCCGGGTGCTCCGGATCCGTGGTCCGGTAGACCTTTTCCGTCATCATCTTCATCTCGTCGTCGGTGAACTCCTCGACCGCTTCCACATCCATGATGGCCAGGACGGGATTACCCTCCACGTTCGGGTCGCGGAGCGCGATCCGGTTTGCCCCGTGAATGGCCGACGCATCCTTGACCATGTTCAGAATGGGGACCGGGAAGAACAGGCCGGACGTGGTATGGAGTTTTTCCGCCGCTGAAAGGGCGTCCGCCTTGTTCATGTAACCGGTCAGGGGGTTGAAGTAACCCGAACCCAACATAACCGCGTTTCCGGCGGCCGCGGAACAGACAACGATGGAAGCAAGGCTTTCGGCCTCCTTCAGGAGTTCTGCACGTTTTGCATCGTCGGATACGTACAGGGGGTTCAACTCATCGGATCCATGTGGTTTGATCATACTTGCTCTCCTTTGAATGGGATTTATTATTCTGCCCCCCGCCAGCGGCGCGCCTGAACCAAGGCAACCCCGGGGCGGACGGGGAGTAACGCAGTCCGGACCACGGAAAAAGCCGCGCCTATAATCGCTAAACTGCCCGTCTCAATACAAGTTAATTATTAAAATCGCTCTATTAACCTTTCTTATAGCCCGAAAAGACGCGTTCCCCCATGTATCCGGGAGACGTTGTGTATAATGGTCCGACGGTTTTTCGTTCCATGAACAACGCCCCTTCGGCAAACAACGAACTCAGGGAAAACC
>CAYYSS010000527.1:0-1694 GCA_964474325.1 uncultured Nitrospirota bacterium | reverse complement strand
TTGCAAGCTTCGACTTCTGGTTCGTCTTCTTTGGGCGAGCAAAGAAGATGAACATATTCGTTTTCCGGGATAAACCGCGAAACCACAACAGGGAACCTCCTCCCGAAAAATGCCCCGACGAATGAAAAAACTTCGGGTTTTCAACCGTCAAACAGTCGGGCGAACGCTGTTTTGGACAGCAGTGATCTTTAAACTCTTTTCCCCTTCATTCTTTCCCTTCTCTGTGTCCTCGGTGGCAAAAACTCTTTTCATGTTTTTATGCCCCTGGACGGGCCGGATCATATATATCCGAACAGGGTACAGGCGAAAACGGTTACGGCAATGTAGCCGTTCATGTTGAAAAAGGCCATATTGAGCCGGGACAGGTCGTCGGGCTTTACCAGTGCGTGCTGGTAGATAAAAAGGGTCCCGACGATAATAAGCCCGATCCAGTAAAACGGGCCTATATTAAAAAGCACGCCCGTGAGCGCCAACAGCGACCAGGCCAGGAGATGAAAGAGCCGGGCAAGACGGATCGCAGTCTCAACCCCAAAACGGGCCGGGATCGAATAGAGGCCGCGGGCGCGGTCGAACTCAACGTCCTGGAGTGCGTACAGGGTGTCGAAGCCGGCGAGCCAGAAGATCACCGCCCCGCCGAGGGCGAGGCTGCGCACATCAAAGGTTCCCGAAACCGCAATCCACGCCCCTACGGGAGCCGCGGAAATCGCAAGCCCCAGAACGAAATGGGCGGCCCAGGTGAACCGTTTCGTATATGAATAAAGTACGAGAACCCCGATGGCCACCGGCGAGAGCTTGAGACAGAGCGGATTTAACCGATAGGCCGCATAGACAAGGAGCAGGAGCGATATCCCGATAAAAACCACCGCCTCGCCCACCCCTATTACACCCGCCGGAATCTCCCGGTTTGCGGTCCGGGGGTTTTCCGCGTCGATCCGCCGGTCGATCACCCGGTTCAGTCCCATGGCCGCCGACCGGGCCCCGACCATTGCCAGAACAATCCACCCCACCACGGACCAGTCGGGAATCCCCCGGGCGGAAAGCAGCGCCCCCACAAAGGCAAACGGCAGGGCAAAGACCGAGTGTTCGATCTTTATCATGCGGAGGTAGTTACGTAAGGAGTCAAACATAATTACGCTCGCAGATTGTTGTCGAGTAATATCTAGAACAGGCAAACATTTATGGCTCGCGGGTTTTCGCGGAAAAGCGCGGATAAAGCACAGCAGGGTACTTCTTTCTACGTCGAGGCATATCTTTTCCGTGAGTTCGAAAAGACCTTACGGACAAACTCCGGTTTGGGACCGAAGTTCAATAAGAGGCCCACTTCGATACCTGTAGCCGTGAGGTAATTTAAAAGCTGGCTTTCTTCGATCTTAGTCAATTTTGCAATCGCCTTGATTTCTACAATGACGGACTCATCCACACAAAAATCCGCAATATATGAACCGACTTCCTCGCCGGAATACCGCACGCTGATCGGATACCGGGCCGTAAACCTTATCCGACGCTTTCGGAACTCAACTTCCAATGCCCTTCCGTATACCTTCTCCAGAAAACCGTAGCCGAGCTCATTGTATACACCTTAACGTTGCAAAAGATTCTTGAAGAAGGGGCCGGCGGGATCAAAAAAATACGCACGGCCACTACTTTTCCTGAAACGGCGAACGGGTCCGGGCACCGTACCGCAGACGCCACGA
>CAYYSS010000526.1:0-1698 GCA_964474325.1 uncultured Nitrospirota bacterium | reverse complement strand
CTCCTCGGCCGTGCGGAGAATGCTCTGAATCCGGGCATGGGCGTACTGCACGTAAAAAACGGGATTTTCCTGGGACTGTTCCTTCGCCACGTCCAGATCGAACTCGAGCTGGCTGTCCGGGCGGCGGGTAAGGAAAATAAAACGGGCGATATCGGGACCCACGTCGTCGATCACGTCCCGCAGGGTCACGAACGTACCGGCGCGCTTTGACATGGGGACCGGTTCCCCGTGACGGAGCAGGGAGACCATCTGGACGAGTACCACTTCGAATCGGTCCCGGGGCAGGCCGAAGGCCTCGATGGCCGCCGCCACCCGGGCGACGTACCCGTGATGGTCCGCCCCCCAGATATCGATTATCCGCTGGAAGCCCCGTTCGAGTTTCTCCCGGTGGTACGCGATGTCGGATGCGAAATACGTTTTCTGACCGTCGGCTTTGACCACGACCCGGTCTTTTTCGTCACCGAATGATTCGGTTTTGAACCAAAGCGCGCCGTCCTTTTCGTACGCGAGTCCTTTAGCCTCGAGTTCCTTCAGCGCTTTATCCACAGCGCCGGTCTCGTGGAGGTCCCGTTCGCTTCTCCAGGTTTCGAAGGTTACGCCGAACGTTTCCAGGTCGATGCGAATCTCGTCGAGCATTCGCCGGTAGGCCCAATCGGCCATTGTCTCGACGCACAGTTCGCAGTCGACACCCTTATACCGATCACCGAACTCATCAAAAAAGGCCTCGGCCAGTTCTTCTACATATTCACCCTGATACCCGTCGTCCGGCAACGAAACGGCCAGGCCGAGAAGTTGCTGGTACCGGGCGTAAAGGGATTCGCCGAGCATACGTATCTGGCGACCTGCATCGTTTACATAAAACTCCCGCTCTACGGAAAAACCCGCCGCCTGAAGAAGGTTTGCAAGGGCCGAACCCAGGGCCGCGCCCCGCCCGTGTCCGACGTGGAGCGGACCGGTGGGGTTGGCGCTCACGAATTCGATCTGTACCCGCTCGCCCTGTCCCACGTCCGGGCGGAGAAACGCGGGGTCTTTGTCCAGGATGCGATTGAGCTGGTTGTGCCAGAATGGGGCGCCGAACCTGAGGTTCAAGAAACCCGGACCGGCTACTTCCACCGATTCGAGCGGGCTGTCGGCCTCTCGAATGACCCCGGCGATGTCTTCGGCAATGAGCCGTGGCGACCGCCGGAGGGGTTTGGCCAGAAGCAGTGCCGCGTTCGTCGCCAGATCTCCGTGCTCCGGATTCTTGGGTACTTCAACCTCAAAGGCGGGGATCTTCTCAAGGCCCCAGTCGGCCCGCAGCGCATCAAGCGCCCTGGTTATGATGTCGAGAGCTGTTTTCCGCACAACACGATATTCTGCCAGAAATAAAACGGGTCCCGCCACAACGGACGCGAAACTCATGAATCCGTAGCCGCCCCGGGTCAGGAATCCTCCTCGGCGCGTTGTTCGAGCCAGGCGCGGAGTGCCTGGCTCGCCTCATGGACGTTTTCAGCAGGAGCCATTACCGCATAGGTTTTTATCACGATCCCTTCCCCGGCGTAGGCCGTATCGTAGGTCGCCCGGACCCCACGGGAACCGAGAAATCCGATCAGGGAGATGATATCCGAATCGTTACTTTACAGCGGCATAAAATACGGGCCCGTCGGCCTCAAAAAAATCCGCTTCGCGGCATGAAGGCGATAGGCGAGAGGCTATGGG
>CAYYSS010000525.1:0-1701 GCA_964474325.1 uncultured Nitrospirota bacterium | reverse complement strand
TTTGGACGACGCCGGGGTCTCGGACATGGTGGAACGTCCCGAGAACTTGCCCCCCTCATGGATGCTCAGTCGGGGACACACGATATCGCCGTTAACGACGCCCCGGGACAGGATCTCGATCAGTTCCGTCCCGACAACATTGCCTTCCACATCCCCGGCGATATTAATACCACGCCCCCGGATATCCCCGCGAATCCGGGCCTTGGGTCCCACAACAAGCCAGTCCGCCTGCAGGTTCCCCTCGACGGCGCCGTCGACACGAAGACGGCCCTGGACCAACAGGTCGCCCTTAAAATGACTGCCGTTGCCGAGAAAGGTCTCTACGCCTCCGTTCGTCTTTCGAAACACGTGGCCTCCTCAGCGTTCGTCCAGGTAGCGTGCCGGATTCCGATGCCGGCCGTCTTTCCAGACTTCGTAATGCACGTGGGGACCGGTCGCGTAGCCGGAAGCGCCCATCAACGCCACCGTGTCACCACGGGAGACTACCTGCCCCACCTTGACCAGATTTTTCTTGTTATGCGCGTACAGGGTCGTATAACCGTAACCGTGGGAGATAACCACCACGCGGCCGCTCCCCGGTCGCTCTCCCGCATACGTCACGATACCATCGGCCGTGGCCACAATCGGAGCCCGCCAGCGCTTACCCACATCCAGCGCGCGATGAAACACTTTTTTGCCGCTGACCGGGTGTTTCCGATTGCCGTAACTCGACGTGATTCGCCCGCCGACCACGGGCCACCCGCGGGGTGTCGCCCGGTACTTATCCCGCTCCTCTTCAAGATAGGCGCGAATATCCGCCACTTCTTTCACTTTTCGCAGGGCTTCTTCGCGAATCGCATCCAGGTCCACGGAAAGATCGCCCATATCGGCGTCCTCTGCGCGGGTGGGAAGACGCTTGAAAAAATCTTCTTTATTCGACGCACTGAGGAGGGTCTTGAACTGGATTTCGGCCTCTTCGAGAAAAGCCATCGTCTGGCGTAGTTCCGTGACTTCGTGTTCGTACCTCCGGGCGGTCTGTTCCATACGGTCGTACTCGGCCTTCCTGACTGAAGACTCCACCACCCAGACGCTCATCCAGGTCCACACCCCCAGAAGTACGACGATAAGGACCCACGGCACCCGGAAGCGGGAAAGCGCCCCATCGTCGTGGGGAATAATCACAACGCTCACCCGGCGGAAAACCGCGCGAAGTATCTTTCGGCCGATCTTCGTCACGCTCTTACGCATAACTCACGCCCCCCTCGTGTTCCGTCACTTCGCCGATACGCCATGCCGTCTCGCCCCGGCGCCTCAGCGAGGCCAGAACCGGTGCGGCCGCGCGGGCCGGAACGATCAGCACAAAACCGATGCCCATGTTGAATGTGCGTCGCATTTCTTTTTCGTGGATACCGCCCTCCCGCTGGATGAGCCGGAAGATCGGCGGAACGGGCCACGACCCTGCGTCGATGCGGACACCGACGCCTGCCGGCAGGGTCCTCGGGACATTGTCCGTCAACCCACCCCCCGTTATATGGGCCATGCCCCGGACCGGGTATCTGCCCAGAAGACCGAGCACGGACCGCACATAAATCCGAGTAGGGCGCAGGAGCGCCTCACCGAGGGTCTCGCCCAATTCAGCGATTCTGCGCCGCAACGTCCAGCCCTTCATATCGAAGAACAGCTTGCGGACAAGCGAGTAGCCGTTACTATGCAGACCGCTGG
>CAYYSS010000524.1:0-1702 GCA_964474325.1 uncultured Nitrospirota bacterium | reverse complement strand
GCGGTTGGCAGTTGGGCCGCACCTATCGCCAATCGCCCATAGCCCCTTGCCTCTCGCCTTTAGCCTATCCTTACGCCGTGCTGCGGATCTTTTTGAGGCCGCCGGGCCCGTATTTATGCAACGGCAAGGTGAACTTCGTATCCTTCGGAGAACTCAGGTTCCGTCGTGTGTACGGAGGAGCCGTTCGACGGAGGGATAGCGGCTGGCATCCGTATGGGGGAGAAAAAGGGCGGAGGTATATTCGTCCATAAAACCCGCCGAGACGGAAAGCTCCATATAGGTCATCATGGCCGCGATGCTGCGGGCCTCCTCCCGCATGGCCTCGGACAGAAGACAGAGGTAGGCCCCCGTGGCGGAGGCATTCCCGATAAAGGAAAAACGGTCTTCCGGCATGTCCGGAAGCATCCCGAGAACAATCCCCTGACGGATATCCAGGAAATTACCGAATCCACCGGCGATATAAACCCTTTCCACCATATCAAGGGAAATCCCCATTTCCCGGAGAATCAGGGCGTACCCCGCGTGTATGGCGCCCTTTGCGCGCATGATGTTTTCGATATCCACTTCGGTAAGGACAACCGAACGGCGATCGGACTCGAAAAACACATATTCCCACCCATCATCACCCTCCCGCACACGTGGGGCCGTTCGACGGAGTTTCCCCTTCTGGTCCACGATCCCGGCAAGGAACATCCCGGAGAGTGCATCGATCATTCCCGACCCGCAGATACCGACGGGATCCACATCGCCGATAACCCGCAGGCGGGGCTCCCCGCCCGGTCCGTCGAAGGAAACCCCTTCCACGGCACCTTCCGTCGCCCGCATACCGCAACGGATGCCCGAACCCTCGAAACAGGGGCCCGCCGAGCAGGCGGCTGATACGAGCCACTCCCGGTTGCCGAGGACGATCTCCCCGTTCGTCCCGATATCCATAAATAATGCGATCTCGTCCCGCCGGGCCATGCCCGAAGCAAGAACACCGGCCACGATATCCCCCCCCACATAACTCGCGACGCAGGAAATCGTATGGATCGGCGCCCCCTGGTTCACCTTGATACCGGGCTGGGCCGCATGGATCTCAGGGTAGGTGTTGAGCGCCGGGATATACGGCTCCTCGCGTATTGCGGCGGGGTCCATGCCGTAGAAGAGCTGGGTCATGGTGGTATTTCCCGCAACAACCACCCCGTCGACCCGTTCGCGGGGGATGTCGTGCCGTTCCAGCAGGGGCCTCAAAAGATCGTTGACATCGTCCACCACAGCCTTCTGGAGATCCCGGAGACGCCCCTGCTCGGTCGCCTGAACGATCCGATTGATCACGTCGTCGCCAAAGCGCATCTGGGAGTTGTAGGTGCTCCCCACGTCCACAAGGCGTCCGGTGAGCAGATCGACCAGATAGACGACCACCGTCGTGGTCCCTATATCCACCGCAATGCCGTAGTGCGCCGTTCGCCCGCTCCCGGGTCTCAGGTCGAGCAGTTCCGGAATCTGCCCCTTTCCCACAACCGCGGTCACGTTCCAGTCGCCCTGTCGGAGGGCGCCGGAGAGTTTTTTCAGAAACTCGTACCGTACGTAAAGATGCTCCGCATCGTATCCGGCCTCCGAAAGCCCACGGCGTACCCGGTCGAGATCGGAAACGCTGTCCTCGATGGTCGGAGCGGGAAGCGTCAGGGGCACGCGCTCGATGAGCGGACTCAAGACCCCG
>CAYYSS010000523.1:0-1707 GCA_964474325.1 uncultured Nitrospirota bacterium | reverse complement strand
ATCCAGAAGACGCGTAGCCCGAAAAAGGGCTTCTGGACCCTGCCGTCCTGGGGGTTCGGCTTGGCCGTCGCAACCGGGATTCTGCTGGCGGTTTTTCTGTATCAGGGGCAGTCTCTCCGGCAGGAGGGGGGTAATGCGGGTATTGCCTCCGACCCATCCATGAAGGCCCCTCCCCGGGAGCTGATTTCGGAACTGCAGCTCATTGAGGATCTCGAAACCCTCCAGGCGATCGGGGATCTGGAAGGGGCGGAGGACTTGATTCCCGTGGACGTCGACGACGGCCGGCGGGATCTCACGTGGCGCAGCATCCCCGGCGAGGCGGCATGAGAACGGTTTTCGCTGTCTGTGGGCTCCTTGGTTTTCTTCTGATTTGCGGGACGGACGCACTGGCGGACGAACGGGCGAAAGACGTCCCCGGGGGATGGGACAGGATTCCCGCCGAGCGGAAGGCCCGCATTATGGACAATTACCGGCGCTGGCAGAAACTCACGCCGGAAGAGAGAAAAGTGCTGAGGGAGCGTTTCAAATGGTACCGCGGACTTCCTCAGGGAAAAAGAGAGCGGGTAAAGAGGCATGTAGATTCCCTTAAGCGGCTTTCGCCGGAGAAACGGCGTGCCGTCAACCGGGTACTCGAACGCTGGAAACGCCTCCCGGGGCCGAAACGCAAGGAAATCCGGAATAAACTGAAGGTTTTCGAAGAGGTCCCCGCGGAACAACGAAGGAAGGCCCTTAAGGACAGCCCGTTTTTCGGGCGGCTTTCGGAGATGGAACGGGACGCGATGGGGGACTATCTGCGGGAACTCAGGAAACGTCGACCTCCCGCATTCGGCGGCAGTGAGGAGGAAGAAGTGAGAAGGAAAAAGTGAGAGGGGAAAAGGGAGACGTAAAAGGCGGGAAAAAGACGTTGGCCCGTCTTCGCCGAAGGCTACGCCGAGGCAGGCAGTCGGCGGTTAGCGGTCGGCAGTTCCCCACAGCCACGAGCCACGAGCAACCAGCCACGAGCAACCAACTGAATCTCCCCAGCCCCTTGCCCCCTCGCCCATAGCCTCTCGCCTCTTGCCTGCCCCTCCGGCGTACCCCTTACCGATCCAGAGCACGAAACCATTGCAACGACGAGGTGTTTAATCTTCCAACTACTCGCCTCTGCGGTCGCCGGCACCGCAGGACAAAGGAGGAAGAAATGAGAAAATCAGCGGTTTTCTTAAGCGGTATCGTTGCGTTCCTTGTTCTTGCAGGTCCGGCAAGTGCCGGTGTGGCCGGGAAAAAGATAAACGCGCGCCAGTGGCGACAGCAGGTGCGCATCGCCGACGGAGTAAAGAGCGGAACGCTGACGGGAAAGGAACTGTTCAGGCTCGAAAGGGAACAGGCCCGGATACGGAAACAGGAGCGCCGGTTCAGAAAAGACGGTGTTCTTACCGCCTGGGAGCGAGTCGAACTCCATCGCTCTCTCAACCGGAGCAGCAGACATATCGCTGGCGCCAAACACAACGACGACACCGAATAGCTGGCCCGGCGCCAAACAAAAAGCGGGGCATCCCGCCCCGCTTCGTCCCGGCTGTCAAGCCGTAAGCCTTCGTAATTCAACGAGTTATCAAAGAGCAGGCCGTTTCCGGCGGGGCGGAAACGGCGTTGATTCGGATTTCCGCTACAGTCCCAACCGGGCCGCCACATCCTCGTAATCCGGATCCTCGGCGTAGAGCTTCTCGA
>CAYYSS010000522.1:0-1713 GCA_964474325.1 uncultured Nitrospirota bacterium | reverse complement strand
GTGGCGGATTTTTTTGAGGCCGCCGGCCCCGTATTTTATGCAACTGTAAGGTTGATTGATCGGACGCGCGGAAATTCTCGAGGCCGCCCGGGAGTTTGTCCTTGCTCCGCCGGTTGTGGAAAAAGACTATGTTCTGGGATGGATGCTCCGGGGAATCGCCGACGAACCTGCGACCGGAACCCGCTGGATTTTCAAGGGCGGCACCTGTCTGAAGAAATGCTACTTTGAGACCTACCGCTTCTCGGAAGAAAGGTTTACCCTCCAAACCCTCCGTATCTGAAAAGATTTGTTTATCCGCGCAGTTTCCGCGAAAATCCGCGAGCCGTCTTTCTTCAGTCCGGCCACGCCACGGCGGGCTCGGCGTAGTACTGCTTTATGGCCCGGGCGATATCCGGGGGTGTCGCCACGTCCGCAATGACCGTAAGTCCCGTCTGATCCCGCAGGGTGTCCCGCGCCTCATGGTCGCTCGGGTCGGTTACCGCGATGGTCAGGATCTTTTCCTGGAGACTGAGCGGCATGATCCTCAGGCGCCGGGCCGTCTCCAGGGGAACGATTTTCTTCAGCCGGGGATCGATGACCTGATAGGCAAAATCAATAAACGGGACGTGGTACTGTATCGCCATGGCAACGGCGATCATCTTATAGGTCGCATAGCCCATCTCCACCAGAATCTCCCCGAGTCGCCGATTCCGCTGGCGCTGCTGAATCTCCAGAGCCTCTTCCAGTTGGATGCGCTCGATAAACCCCTGCTCGAGCAGTATCTCGCCGATCTTTTTTCCTTCCCGTTTTTCCTGGATCTGGAGTCCCCGGTTCAGTTGCTCCTCGCTGATGAGCTTTTTCTTTACCAGGATCTCGCCGATCTGCTGTTCCCTGTCCTGCTGCTGTTTCGCAATAGCCTTTTCGACCATTTCCGGGGTAACCATGCCCTTTTCCGTCATGATCTCGCCGAGTTTCTGGACCGAAAGGATCTCCCGCACCGCGGAGATAGGTATGAAAATCCTTTCGTAGTTATCCTCCGTCGTGGGAACGAGAAAGATGCCCTTCCTCCCCTCGGCGTAGGTCAGTGTCACCCCGCGGCCGACCTGTCCGTCCTGAAAACGTACCGTAACGAGTTTGGCAGACACCGGAAACCGTGTCTGCCCCGCGGGCACGGCCGCGCTGTGGACAAACCCTACGGTCTTTACCTCATCGAACGAAACGGACTTCGGTTTCGCCCCGGGTGGAGCCCCGTCCGGGTAGAAGAAGAACCCGGCCGCCCCGGGATTGAAACTCTCGACCCGCCCCCGATGGACCGTCCCATCGAGAAACGTAACGACCACTTCCGTCCCGACCGCCGTTCGTGATTCTTTTGCGTAACCCACTACCTATAATTCCCCAATCCAGAGGACCGCACTTGAGACCTCTGTCATCTCTTCGGCAGTGCGGGCCGGATCTTAACCCGCATTTCTCATAGTCCTTCTGCTGGGGGAAAAAGTGTGGGAAAGGAAAACTGCCTGTCAGCCACAGGGCACGGAGGTCACAGAGGATTGGGAGGGTTAAAGACAAAGAAAAAACTATTTATCTTTAAACACTCTTGTCCAAAATAGGAATTTTCACCTTGTGTTTTCTCCCCCCTTGCACGAGGCCGAGCACCGCAGGCCCTGCCGAAAAAGGATTCTGGGCTGGTCGGATCGACTTTCTGCCTCCGGCTTCAATCTGACGACCGAAGGGAGG
>CAYYSS010000521.1:0-1716 GCA_964474325.1 uncultured Nitrospirota bacterium | reverse complement strand
CGATTCACCTTAACGCTGCAAAAGATTCTTGGACAAGGGGCCGGCGCACCCGCCTTCGGCGGAAGTCGGAAGGGAGAAGAAACAAGGGAGACGGGAGCAGTAAAAAGGGAGAAGGGAGAGGGAAGACGGGAGAAGTAAAGGCTTTTCACGTCTAACGTCTTCCGTCTTACGTCTTACGTCTTCCCGCCTCTCATTCCCCTTTCCCATTGCCCCTTACCTGCGTTTCGGCGTCTTCATGTATCATGGAGCTATAAACGAAAAGGAGAGAAGATGATACGAACACTGCATCGTTGCGGTAGTATGTGCCTACCGGTAGTCTTCTGCCTGATCGCAGGGTGCGCCGAGCCCCCGGCACAGCCGGGGATGCCGCTTATCCGGGTAAACGACCGGATTATCACCGACCGTGAATTCCGCAGGGACCTCGAGGAACACGGCATCCCCCCGTCGGGTGACGAGATACGGAGATTTGCCGATCAAACCGTGACCCGGGAACTCCTGATTCAGGAGGCCCTGCGCCGGGGCCTGGACCGCAAAGAGTCTTTCCGGCGGACGCTGAAACGATTCTATGAAGAGACCCTGCTCAAGGATCTGACGACGGAACAGGCCCGTACTCTGACCCCGACGGTCGATCCCTCTGAGGTACGCCGGAGGTACGAGCGAATGAAACGGGCGCTCCGGCTCCGCATAAAAACAACTTTTCCCGATGGTCAGACGACGACGAAGGAGACAACGGTCGAGACCGGCGACCTCCCGAAAGCACTCGAGGACGCCGCGTACAGCCTTCGACCGGGCGAGGCCAGTAAACCTGTCGTCGAAAACGGAACCACCCGTGTACTCACACTCCTTGGGTCCATACCCCTCAAACCGCCCCCGCTCGAGGAACTGAAGGAAGAGATTCTCAGAGATCTCCGGGAAGGACAGAGAATGAAAAGCCTGAACGCCTGGATGGACGAACTCAGAAAACAGGCCGACGTTGTCGTGGATACCGACCAGCTCCGCCGGATGGAGGCGCCCCATGGCGAGAGGTTATAAACGCCGCACGATCGTTGTCGACCGGCCGTACCAGTACGGCTTCGTTATCCGACTCCTGCCCTTGGTGGTCCTGGGGACGGCGCTGTACATCGCGGGGTTCTATCTGCTCGCCCAGGACGTCCTGTCGATGACCTACGCCCACTACGACCTGCAGATTGAAAACACCGCCCACCTGCTCCTCCCCGAACTCCTCGCGGTCAGTCTCCTGGCCCTGGTCCTCACCGGGGGCCTCGTCGTGGGCGCGACCCTGGTCGCAAGCCATCGCCTTGCCGGACCGGTCTATCGGTTCATAAAGTCCGTCGAGGAGTTCCGCGCGGGCAATCTGGGACTCCGCATCACACTCAGGAAGAAAGACAACGGCCGGGAACTCGCCGCCCAGCTCAACGCCATGGCCCAGGAGTACGGCGACCGCCTGAACAGGGCCCGGGAAACCGTGGACCGGGCCTCGGACCTCGCCCGGAATCTCGGCGGGGAAGACCCCTCGACCGTGTCCCGGACGGCGGAAGAACTCCAGAAAACCCTCGACGACCTTCGGGACACCCTCTCGTTTTTCACCACTACCGGCCGATAGGTAACTGGACGCCTGCTACGGCCCTTGTGCGCCCGGCGGCGCCCCGGAGGCGGGATGACAAGATGCGAACGGTCAACGGAATTCATCGGTACCGGTCCCCACGGCGTAAGGCC
>CAYYSS010000520.1:0-1743 GCA_964474325.1 uncultured Nitrospirota bacterium | reverse complement strand
GGGCTCTTTCCTGGTTTGCCTCGACCCATCCCGACGGGCTCGAGTGGTCTATCGAGCGGGTTACGGGATCCCCGGAACTTGCAGACGAGCACGCATCATCGATCAAGACCGTGGCGGCCGGTATTCAGGAAAAAACCGCGTTTCTTCCCGACTATGGATTTAAGGAAGGACCCGGGGAGAGTCCGTCCGCCGACGATACAGGGGGCGGGGGAAAATGGCCCGCCGTTTCTCCCGGCACCTCTGCGGCCGGGGTTGTGGGTGGGATCATCGTCTTCGGGCTTGTCCTTATTTCGAGCCTCCTGTTGCGGGCCCTGAGAGGGAGAAGTTAACGTTATAGTGTGCTACGGAGTCTCTTGGACGGCTCGCCTTGATTGTTTACCGCCGAAAGGTATCGATCGATTTTTCCTGTCTCTCGTGGCAGATCCCCCGAGTCGCGGGAGGTAAAGAAGCGTTCCAAAGTACCGAAGAAAAATTCATTCCGTTTCGCACCCCGGGGGGAGGCGTGGGAAACCGATAGAGGAGGGATTAAACTATGAACAGAGTCCTTATGTGCAAGCTTGCGGTCTGCGTTTTTGCGGCAATACTTTTTGCCACACCGTCCTGGGCCGTCCACCCGGATACGAAGACAGGGATCGAAAGCCTTAAAAAACGTATCGAGGCCCTTGAAAAGGAAATCGGCGAACCGGAAGAAGAGTTTTCCATTGAGGTTGTGGGAAAGAAGATTACCTTCAGCGGATTGGTGGAACTCGAGGCCGGGTTCGAGTCCACCGGCGACGAAGACGCGTCGGACCTGGCCCTGGCCACGGCCCAGTTCGGCGCGGAGGTTACGTTTAACGACTCGGCATCCGCCCGGATCGTCCTGCTTCACGAAGAAGGCGAGACCGAACCCGTGGAGGTCGACGAGGCCGGGATCGAACTGGTCTGCCCGAGGAAATTCGGGACGATCGTGCCGTCGGTCGAAGTCGGTAAACTCTACGTCCCCTTCGGAAACTACAATTCGTCGTTTATCAGCGACCCCTTGACATTAGAACTCGGCGAGACCAACAACACGGTACTCCTGGCTGATATGAACGGTGACCTGATTTCATTGTCCTTCGTCGTTTTCAGCGGCGAGACCGACGAGGCCGGCGACGATGACACCATCGACACCCTGGTTGCGGCGGTCGAACTCACTCCCGCCGAGGGCCTTGCCTTCGGTGCTTCCTACATGAGCGACCTTGCGGAAAGCGACGCGGAACTCGTTTCCGATGAAGACCTGTACACCGACGGCGTGGCTGGTTTTTCGCTGTACGCCTCGATTGCCTACGGCCCCCTTGGGTTCGATGCCGAATATCTGGGCGCACTGGACGATTTCGAGCCGGATGTGATCGCGGCGGGAGAAGACCTGACCGGCGAGAATCCGGCTGCCTGGAACCTGGAACTCTCGTGGGCGCCCGCCGAGCAGTGGCATCTCGCCGTCCGGTACGAGGAGGCCCGGGACTACAAGGATGATCTTACCCGTTACGGCGGCGTGGTCTCGTACGGGCTCTACGAAAACACGGTCATCGCCCTCGAGTACCTGCACGGTGATGCCGACGGGGGCGACAGCGATACCGTCACGGCCCAACTTGCCGTTGAGTTTTAACCCGGACTGCTCATGGTCCTTCTGCTGCGGAACCGGAACGCACCGTGGCTACTGCGCTGCGCCTGTTCGGGTGCTCAACGTACCGTCAAGTACGTTTCCGCGCCCGAACCGGCGCGCGC
>CAYYSS010000519.1:0-1748 GCA_964474325.1 uncultured Nitrospirota bacterium | reverse complement strand
GACGGCGTGCAAGCATACTCTTTCCCGACCCGGGCGGGCCGATCATGAGCACGTTATGCCCCCCGGCGGCCGAGACCTCGAGGGCCCGCTTTGCGTGTTCCTGGCCCCGGACGTCCGAGAAGTCGGCTTCATACACGGAGCCTCTCGTCATGGCCTTCTCGATATCGGTTGCGAAACGGCTGAGCCCCGTTCCCTTGGAGAAGAATTCGACGACCTGGGGCAGGGAAAGGGCCCCCATGACCGGCACGCCCTGGACCACGGCGGCCTCATCGGCGTTTTCCCGGGGCAGAATAATTCCCCGCACCCGCTCGTCGTCACGGGCCATGAGGGCTATGGAGAGCCCCCCCCGAACCGCCTTGATACGGCCGTCGAGGGAGAGTTCCCCTACCACGAGCCAGCCGTCAAGGGACGCCGGTTCAATAATCTCTTCGGCCGCGAGAATGCCGAGGGCGATGGGCAGGTCGAAGGCGCTGCCTTCCTTCTTCGTGTCGGCCGGAGCCAGGTTCACGGTGATCTGTTTCAAGGGAAACTGATACCCCGTGTTTTTAAGTGCCGCCCGCACCCGGTCTTTGCTTTCCTTGACGGCGGCGTCCGGGAGTCCGACGGTGGAAAAATGCGGCAGGCCCCGGGCCGAGATATCGACTTCCACCTCGATCGGGAATGCGTCGATGCCGACCAGGCTTGCGCTTGTCAGGCGGGAGAGCATGAAGCTATCTTCCGTGCGCAGAACAGATCCGGTTTCCCAAGCAAGAATCCTCCTCAGGGCGTCCTCAATCCAGCCGCGACCCCACTGGTCGCGCCTAACGCACAGCATACCATAACCTTACGCGTACATTACACACGGGGCCGACGGCTCAAACTTCCGGTTTTCTTACGTCTGTCTTTCGTTCCCCGGTCAGGGTCTCTGCTATACTTTTCTTTGTCATGCCGGGGTTTTACATCATTGACGGACACGCCCATCTCTACCGGGCCTACTACGCGATCCGGGGGCTCACGGACTCCAAGGGCAATTCCACGAACGCGATCTACGGTTTTACGAGCATTATCTGGAAGATACTGGAGGAGAAGCGGCCCGATTATTTCGTCGTCGCCTTCGACTCCGCGGCGCCCACTCACCGCCATGAGGTGTTCGAGGACTACAAGGCCAACAGGGCCGAAATGCCGGAGGATCTTGCGGCTCAGATCCCGGCCGTCTTCGAGGTAGTCGAGGCCCTCGGGTGCCGGTGGCTCCAGGTGGAGGGTCAGGAGGCCGACGATATTATCGCAACACTGGTGGACATGGCCCGGGGGGAGGGTGTCAAAACGACCATCGTTACCTCGGACAAAGACCTTTTCCAGCTTCTCGGCCCCACGGTGACCGCCTACGACGGCCTGAAGGACCGGACGTTCAAAGCCGAGGATATTACGAAGCGGTTCGGCGTTGAACCGGCCCGGCTACCGGAAGTGATGGCCCTCATGGGAGATGCCTCCGACAATATCCCCGGCGTGCCGGGGGTGGGAGAAAAGACCGCCGTAGCACTCCTCAAGGAATTCGGCACTCTCGAACGTCTCATAGAGTCCGCCGACACCATAACGAAGCCGAAACTTCGGGAGCGGATTACGGAAAATGTCGACCTCATCGAACTGTCGCGGCGTCTGGCCACGCTGAACCACGGTGTCCCTCTCTCTCTTTCCCTTCACGACCTCCGGCCCGTGGCCGCGGCGGCGTAGCCCTGCCCCCGGTGTTCGCGGGCAATATGGACGCCGAA
>CAYYSS010000518.1:0-1752 GCA_964474325.1 uncultured Nitrospirota bacterium | reverse complement strand
AGCCGCCCGTGGACAACGATTTTTCGTTTCAGGAGATCCCGATCGCGTGTCAGGACGATCCGTTTTTGCACGGCCGCCGACTCGGCGATGGCCCCGTCGTCGGCCCGCGGGTCACAGGCGCAGTCGACCCCCAGTATCCGCAGAAGGCCCGCGAGCCGGGCCACGTTCACGTCGGCGATAAAACGGGGCGAGGCGAACGGGACCGGCCTGAGAAGCGTGGGGACTCGAACGTCCACCGGCGGGACCGCGGGATAGGCGTCTATTGCATCGCCGTCGCGGGGGAGGTACGAAAACCCCACCTCGGAGCCCTGCGCCCGAAGGGAATACACCTCGGTATGGGGAACCCCCCTGGCCTCCAACAGGTCCTTCAGCGAGGCACGCCGCGCCGGATCGACCAGCCACCACCCCTCCGGGCAACCCCGCAGGAGTTCCGTCAGTTCGCCGTGAACCCGAACCCGCACGCCGGCCACGGATCAGGGATCGGACAGACGGGCGTACAACCTGGCCTCATAGTCCGGGAACGCTTCCAGGTTCACCGGCCGGCGGCGGGTTTCGGCAAGTTCCAGGAGTTTATATTGGATGCGCCGGAAACTCCGGATGCGTTCCGTTTCGTCGTCCAGGGTGTCCATAAGATCGGCAAGTGTCGTAATCTCTTTTCGTAACGCTACCTCGGGCGGCACGCACCCGGCGTTTTTGAGCACCCGGTAGGCGGATCGCAGGTCTTCGGGAATCCAGGATTCGTCCTCCATACGAAGCGGCCGGCCCGCGCCGGCAAGGTTATCGAACATGCCGGCGTCCATGGCGTCTCGAATCCGTTTCTCGGCTATGTTCCGGAAGGCCTTCATCGTCGCCGATCTCCCACGGGCCGGAACCTACCCGTCGTCTCCGCCGAGTTCACTTCCGAACCCCGGATAGACACGGCGCTCCTCGAGCGGAGTTTTCTCCGCGGGTTCCGGCCAGAAGGTCCTGACCGGTTCACTCCCTTCCCGGGCCGCTCCGGAGGGGTCCTGGTCGTGAAACTGAGGATCAGCACCCAGGTCCAGGTCGGTATCCACGCTGAATTCGATTGAAATCCCGTTAGGATCGAAGGTGTAAATCGAGCGGATAAACCCGTGGTCAATGACTTCCGAGACCCACTCCCCGGCGGAATCGATACGTTCCTTGACGTCCCAGAGGTCGTCGGCGGTATCCACCGCAAGGGCGACATGATCGAAGCCGACCGGTCCCCGGGCGGGATATCCCGCCTCTTTTTCTTCCACGGGTTCCACGCCCGGCCATTCGAAGAAACCCAGATACTGTTTCTCGGCAATCTGGAAAAAATACTGTTTATCGCCTTTCCGGCCGAGGCAGAGTACGAGGCGCAATCCCACCAGATCCCGCCAGAACCGTATGGTTTTTTCCAGATCACCCGTGGCAAAGGCCACGTGACTTACGCCCTTGTAGCGCATTTTCCCTGCATTCCTCCGCAGCGGCCTCAGGGCCGCACCCAACACGCCGCGGCCCGAACATGCCCGGACATTCCTCCGTAAACCGCAACGGCCCGGCGGCGTGACCAAACCCGCATCGCATTTATTTTACGCGAAGAACCCGGCGAATATCCCGACGCAGCATTGGCGCCATAACCGGAGAGTAAACCCTATTGCTGCAATAGATTTGTCGCGAGAGGGGCCGGTGGGATCAAAAAAATACGCACGGCTACTACTTTTCCTGAAACGGCGAACGGGTCCGGGCACCGTACCGCAGACGCCACGA
>CAYYSS010000517.1:0-1762 GCA_964474325.1 uncultured Nitrospirota bacterium | reverse complement strand
TATTTTCTTGATTCCACCGGCCCCTTTTCCGGGAAATTTCTGCAACGTTAGGGTGAGGTTTTTGCACCCGCGATGTTTGCCGGAAGACCTCGCAGGCTATAATGCTGAAAAGGCCGCCGGACGAATAGTTTCCGGCAGCCGCTGCTGACGGCTGAGAAAGAAGAGAGGGCGTTATGAATATTCGCGTTTCCAAGACCGCGGCTTTTGATACAAGAATCGTTTTCGTTACAAAAACCCGGCGGGGTCTGCCCCGGGATATGGAAGGGGGCGCGCAGGAGGTTGCGGTCCGCTACGAAAAAGGGACAACCGTGATCTACTGCGGCCTCGGTGAAACCAAGGGCGTAACAGGGGATATCGTCCGCAGTCAGGCCGCTCGGGGCATGCAGCAGGCCGCCGCGCTCAAACGTGCGCGGGTCTCCCTTGTTGTGCCGGCCCTGCGATCCGTGGATGCCCTCGAAGCCTGCGTATCGGGAGCGGTGCTCGGGGGGTACGCCTTTACGAAGTTTAAGAGCGAAACACGGGATGAGGTGAAACTGCTGGAGATCGTCGGCACGGGCATCCCCCGCAGGCAGGTCGCGGCGCTCAAGGAATTATCGGATTCCGTGTGTTTCTCCCGTGACCTGGTAAACGACAACGCCGGGAACATTAACCCCGAGCGTCTGGCCCGGGAGGCCCGCAGGATTGCCCGGGGGACCGGTATGCGGTGTACGGTGCTGGACGAAAACGCAATCGAACGGAAAGGCCTCGGGCTGTTGAAGGCGGTCGGGCAGGCGTCGCCGTTTCCGCCCCGGCTGATTCTCCTCGAATACCGGGGTGCGCCGCGGTCCGGGAAGAAGACCGCGTTGGTCGGCAAGGGAATCACGTTCGACTCGGGCGGGCAGAACCTGAAGCCCTCGGGACATATCGAGACCATGCGCTGTGATATGGCCGGGGCCGCGGCGGTCCTTGGGGCCATGCGGGCGGTTTCCCGGCTCAAACCCCGGGTCAATGTGGTGGGTGTGATTCCCGCGGCGCATAACGCGATTGGAAACAGCGCATATTTCCCGGGGGACGTTTATACCTCGTACGCGGGCAAGACCGTCGAGATAAGCAATACCGACGCCGAAGGCCGTCTGGTTCTGGCCGACGCCATTGCATATGTGATCAAGAACCGTCAGCCGACCGAACTCATCGATCTTGCGACCCTTACCGGCGGAGTTCTGATTGCGCTCGGCGATACCGTCGCCGGACTGTTTTCGAACAACGACCTCATGGCCGAGCAGCTCGCCCGGGCCGGGGAGCGTACCGGGGAGCGACTCTGGCGGCTTCCCGTTTACAGCGAGCACGGCGAGGCCATGAAAAGCGATATCGCAGACCTGAGAAATACGGCCAAGCTCCCCCGGGGACACGCAAGTTCCATCACCGGCGCGGCCTTCCTCAAGGAGTTCGTCGGAGACACGCCCTGGGCGCATATCGACATTGCAGGAACCGCGTTCAACGACCGCGAACCCCGGGGTGAAGTCCCCCGGTTCGGCACAGGTTTCGGTGTGCGGCTGGTGTACGATTACCTGACGGGGAGCTGACAAGTCACGGGTACAGGCCCCGGGTGAGCATGGCCTGGGAGATCTTGCCCACGGCCTTCATCATGGCCGCCCGGCGCATGCCGCAGGCCTTTGTCTGGGCCATGTCGTAGACTTCGATAAAGGCCCGTTCGAGGATTCGTTTGAGCTGTCGGTCGATCTCGTCTTCGTCCCAGAAGAAGTACTGGAGGTCCTGGACCCAT
>CAYYSS010000516.1:0-1778 GCA_964474325.1 uncultured Nitrospirota bacterium | reverse complement strand
CCATGTTTTTCGCGTCGTTTCTCTCGGTAACCCTTGTGCCCGTACTCATGGTGATGTTGATCAAGGGAAAGATCGCTCCCGAGGAGAAAAACCCTATCACGCGGATTCTGGTCTGGCTCTACCGTCCGATCGTTACCTGTGTTCTCCGGTTTCGCTGGCTTACGATCCTTACGGCGATCCTGGCGCTGGTCGCCACCGTGCCCGTATTCAATAAACTGGGGTCCGAGTTCATGCCCGCGCTTAACGAGGGGGCCTTTCTCGATATGCCCACGTCCCTTCCCGGCATTTCGGTCCAGGAGGCCACCCGTAGTCTTATCGCCCGGGACCGGCAGATCATGCAGATTCCCGAGGTGGCCCATGTCCACGGCAAGGTAGGCAGGGCCGACACGCCGACCGATCCCGCCCCCCTTTCCATGATCGAGAGCGTGATCACGCTGAAACCCCAGTCCGAGTGGCGGCCGGGAATGACGTTTGAGAAACTGAAAAACGAAATCGCCCAGGCGGTGAATACGCCGGGATGGACCGATTCATGGACCCAGCCCATCAAGAACCGGATCGATATGCTTTCGACCGGTATCAAAACCGCGGTGGGGGTAAAGGTCTACGGCCGGGACCTCGAGGAGATGGAAAAAGTCGGCACCGCAATCGAAAAAGCGGTAAGCCCCATTGCCGGCACCCGCAGTGTTTATGCGGAACGCTCCGGGGACGGGTACTATCTGGACGTGAAGATTCGGCGGGATGCCATTGCCCGGTACGGTCTCACGGTGGAAGACGTCAATATGGTAATCGAGTCGGCCGTCGGGGGCATGAAGGTGACTACCACGGTGGAAGGCGGCGAGCGGTATCCGGTCATTGTCCGCTACCCCCGGCGCCTCCGGGGGGACCTGGAGTCCCTGCGCCGGGTCCTGGTTTCTCTCCGGATGAGCGAGCGGGTGGGGCCGAAGACCATGATGAACCGAAGCCCCGGGCAGGTACCCCTCGGCGAGCTGGTTGACTTTACATTCCGTAAAGGTCCCGGGATGATCAAGGAAGAAAGCGGCATGCTTGTTTCCTACGTCTATATCGATATCGGCGGCCGGGATATCGGCGGTTACGTGGAGGAGGCCCGCAGGGCCGTTGACGAGCAGGTGAAGATTCCGCCCGGCATTTCCATCAAGTGGAGCGGGCAGTACGAGTACATGGAGCGGGCGAAGGAAAAACTGAAGGTCGTCGTACCGTTTACGGGACTGCTGATTTTTATTCTGCTCTATCTCAACTTCCGCTCGGTGGGCGAAACACTGATCGTCATGCTGTCGGTCCCCTTCTCCCTTGTGGGCGGGATCTGGATCCTGTCCTGGTACGGGTTCAATCTCTCGGTGGCGGTATGGGTTGGTATTATCGCCCTTGCGGGGGTGGCCGCCGAAACCGGGGTGGTGATGATCGTCTATCTGGACGAGGCCTTCGAGGAGCGGCGGAAAAAGGGCCTTATGAATACCGTAAAGGATCTCCACGGGGCGGTTATCGAGGGCGCCGTTCAGCGGGTTCGGCCGAAAATGATGACGGTTACGGCGATTATCGCCGGACTCCTCCCCATTATGTGGTCCCACGGCGCGGGGGCGGACGTAATGAAGCGTATCGCCGCCCCGATGGTGGGGGGGATGCTGACGTCGACGGTGCTGACGTTGTGCATAATCCCCGCGATCTATTCCCTCTGGCGGGCCCATTCGCTGGGGCGGGGGCCGGCCCGGGAGTAGGGCGAGTCTGCTATGATGGCTCCGAGTATGGCATTTGGGGAAGAG
>CAYYSS010000515.1:0-1782 GCA_964474325.1 uncultured Nitrospirota bacterium | reverse complement strand
GCCAGCGTTCGTTCTGAGCCAGAATCAAACTCTCAAAGATTATCTTCAAGGGCCTGTTCTTTCAGGTTTTCAAAGATCATCAGGCGTCCGGGCATGTCCGTGACGCCCCGGCTCGCACGCGCCTCTACCGCGCCGATACCGTCCGGGCTCTCACCCGGGGCCTTATAATATACATGGGTCAAGCACCTGTGTCAAGGTTTTTTCAAAAAAACGAAATGGAGAAAAATAAATACTGTTTTTCAATAACTTACGGAAGCCTCTGACATTTCCTGTATCCGTTACACACGGCGTGGTCGGCGCCGCGGCGGGATTGCCCTTTCTCCCAGGCGCACGGTGCGCGGCGAAAAACCCGTTTCGCGCACGCCTCCCGCATGCCTGACGGACCCTCTATCCGCTAACGGTAATCATCAGGAGTTTTCCTCGGTTATCCGTTACGGAGTACCGGCAATCAATACAATGCCCGACGACCCAGATCAACGCATCGTCGGCCCCCACGACAATAGGGACCCTGTCCCGTTGGTAGCGGGGCACCTTCGCATCCACGAGAATATCCTGAACTTTTTTCCACCGGCCGAGCCCAAGGGGCATCAGGCGGTCCCCGGGACGTCGTGTGCGGATCTTCAACGGAAAGGCCATGTTTGACGGGTCGAACACGGCTTTCGTTTTGCCGTCGCCGAAGTCGCCGTTAAAAGGCGCGAACGAGGCGGCGACCGTGACACCCAGGGGCAATCGAACCGATCCCGGTACCGTGAGAATCTTTTCGCCCATCCCCTCGGAATCCATTGCACACCGTCCCGAGACAAACCGCATCCCCGTACCCGACCGTTCCCCCCGGACTCCGTTCGGGAAGGTCGCCTTCCCGCCGGAAACGAGGGTTTTCAGCGCCCCCTCGGTGTGTACGAGCCCCGATCCGTATCCGCCGCCGAGTTCTGCGACAACGAGGCGTACGACTCTCCGGCGAAGTACGGCAGGGATTCCGTCGAACCGGGCCGCATCAATATCGACATGAACCGGAGAAGCCGTCAGCACGATCCCGTCCAGGAGGCGCCGGGCCTCATTAGTGAGATATTCGTCTTCCTGGGCCATGAGGAACGCGGTACGACAAAGGCCGTCTACAAGGGCCGGGTTTTCTTTTTCCAGCATGGGGATAATATGCCGCCTGAAACGGTTTCGTTGATACTTATCCGACGCATTGGAGGAATCCCTGCACCACGGTTGCCCCAGGGATTCAAGATGGGCCTCGATCTGGAAACGCCGTACCCCGAGCAGGGGCCGTACGACGTTGCCGCGACGAACCGGGATGCCGGCGAGCCCGCGACTGCCCGATCCCCTGACGAGGCGCATGAGTACGGTCTCGGCCTGGTCGTCGGCCGTGTGGGCAACAACCACTTTTTCCGCACCGCGCTCCCCGGCCCGCGCCAGTAACGCCCGGTACCGCAGATCACGGGCGCGTGCCTGAACATTTCCCCCTTGTGCCCCGGCATGGTCGGCCACAGAGGCAGTTTCGACGGAAAACGGGACATCAAGCATGGAACAGAGGTCCCCGCAGAACCGGATCTCGTTTTTTATTTCCGTGGGGCGGAGTCCGTGATTTACGTACGCGGCCGCGACGGAAATGCCCATTACGGGCTTCAGCTCGTTGAGTACCCGCAAAAGGCATACTGAATCCGCGCCTCCGGATAACCCGACGAGGACGGCTTCGCCGGGCTCGATGAGCCCGTGCCCGCGGATGGCGGTTTCTACGATAGGCAGTGTGATTGAAAAGATTCCGCTCGTGCGTGA
>CAYYSS010000514.1:0-1801 GCA_964474325.1 uncultured Nitrospirota bacterium | reverse complement strand
GAGGGCATTGTAGATCAGGGGAAAGCGCCGTTGCAGGCAGTCGTCCGCCGGGCGCTGTTCCCGTTCGGCCTGGGCGACTGAAATAGGGAACGTGGTAACGAGCCCCGAGACCACGTCTTCGCCCTGGTTTCCCACCGTATAGTCCCCCCAGGGCTCGATCCGGTCCGTGGCGAGACGGGGATTATGGGTAAAGAGTACGCCCGAGCCCGCCTCCTGAGAAAGGTTGCCGAAGACCATGGCCTGGACCGTGACCGAGGTACCCCAGTCGTCGGAGATTCCCACAACGCGGCGATAGGTGCGGGCCTTGTCGGTGTCCCAGGAGTTCAAGACCCGCTCGATGGCCACATAGAGCTGTTCCACGGGGTCCTGTTCGACCTCAAGGCCGTGGTCCGCAAGAACCCGGCCGTAGGCCCGGGCCACGGACCGCATCTGTTCGGCGGTCAGGTCCTTTTTAAGCGGCACGCCGTAACGATTCTTGAAATCCTCGATTACCCCGTCGAAGACGTCCCGCTGGATACCGAACGACATACCGTAGGACTGGAGGAAACGCCGGTAACTGTCCCAGGCGAACCAGGCCCGGTCCGGACTGCGGGCCAGGGCCTCGGCGATGGACTCGCTGAGCCCCACGTTGAGGTAGGAGTCCATCATTCCCGGCTGGGAAATAACACTGCCGCTCCGCACCGAGACGAGCAGGGGGCGGTCCGGATCCCCGAAGAACCGGCCCGTGTTCTTCTCGAGCAGTCGGACCTGCTCTTCCACCCGGTGCAGGAAATCCCGCTGGGCCGGGGGGTAGCGCTCCACCAGTTCCCGGTACCGGAAGACCTCGGTGGTGACCACGAATCCCGGGGGGACCTTGAGCCCCAGGGCGTGGAGCCCGAGGATGTTATAGGCCTTCGTGCCCAGGTGCACGAGATCGGCGATCCGGGCGTCGGGGGTCGTGATAGCAGTCACCACGTTTTTCGGGTCGTAGGTGAGGAGGAGATAATGGCGCTCTTCGGGGAGTTTCTCGGCCTGGCGGTGAAGGGTGCCCAGGATACGGGTGATGAATAAATCGAGCCGCTGGAGTCCCGGGGTCGCGGCCACCTTGTCGCGGAGAAAAACCTCGGAGATCTTCTGGCCGAGTTCCTCGCCGGTGCCCGCTTCCCGGGGAAACCGATCGAGCAGGGCGGAGACGTCCGGTGTTCCGGCAATTTCTCTCAGGTTTTCCCGGTGGACGGCCCCGTAGTACTCCTCCACCACGCCGCCCACAGCCGCGGCCAGACTCCGGAAGATGTCCATGTACTGGGTAAAGGTAACGAGGCGGGTCCTGAGGGCCCGTTCGAGCAGGTCCAGGTTCCGGTCGAAGACCGGCGTGGCAATCCCGTCGATCCGCAGGGTCCTGGCGAAGAGTTTGAGGCAGTCCAGGATCCGCATGAAGGTGTCCCATGTGATGAACGACAGGTCCAGTTCCTGGACCAGTTCCTCAAAGAGGGTATTGACCTGGGCCTCGATCCGGAACGTAAGCCCGAGGGCGTCGAATTTCTTCTCGTGATAGGTCCCGTACATGGAGGGGATACCCGCGGCGATGTGGCGCTTATGATAGATGTCCTCCCGGACCGGGAAGCGCTCCTCCGACAGGATGACCTCCTTGAGACGTTCCAGATAGTCCAGCAGGCCCTCGATGCGGTCCTGAAGTTCGGGCTCGGCAAGGGCTCGGCGGAGTTCCCGGAGGCCGGGCAGGCCCCCTGCCTCGATGGTGCCGAAGTAATCCCCGATATCGCATTGATAGACGCAGTATTTCTGATTGAGCAGTTTATAAAAG
>CAYYSS010000513.1:0-1806 GCA_964474325.1 uncultured Nitrospirota bacterium | reverse complement strand
GACCGCGGGGCCGACCTTCTTATAACAACCGGCGGCATGTCCATCGATCCCGACGATGTCACCCGGTTTGCCATCCGGAGGCTCGGCGTCCGTGATATGGTTTACGGGAGTGCGGTACTGCCGGGGGCCATGTTTCTCCTGGCGCACGTCGATGTCACCCGAAACGGTAACGGGGTCCTGGCGAGCGTTCCGGTTCTCGGAATCCCCGCATGCGGCATGTACAGCAGGACGACGGTGTTCGACCTGGTTCTTCCGAGAGTGCTCGCGGGAGAAGAGATCGGGCGTAAGGAGCTGGCGGCCCTCGGGCACGGCGGATTATGTCTTCAATGCAAGGAATGCCGCTACCCCGTATGCCCGCTGGGGAAGGGCTGATGCCCGCTCCCGCCGGGTTATGGGCCGTAGAATGACAAAACTTCGCGTGCGTAGTTTCCCCCGGCCGCGGATGCATTGCCCGTAGCGGCCGTACGGGAGGAACCGGCGGGGGAGCCCGGCCGGGGCTGACGCCCTGTTGTCGCCGGAGAGATGAGCGGGCCTTCGGGGGGGCATTCTCCTCTTGACTTCGGGCCCGCCGGATGGGAGACTCGAACCATGGACGAAAACCGGGAGAGAAAGACGATCCTTGTGGTGAGCGAAAGTTCGTCGTTTACCATGACCATACAGATTATCCTTCGCCGTATGGGATTCGAGGTAGTTGCCGCCTCCCATACGGTGGAACTTCTCAAGATCCTCGAGGAAACCGAGCCCGATCTCATTTTCGCGGATGCCGTGAAGGAAGACGACCCCCTCGCCTTTGTGCGGCGCGTTCGCGAGGAAGGTCACGGCCGGACCCCGGTCGTACTCGTTACGTTCGTGTCGACTCCCCGATTGGTGAAGGAGGCCGCGCGATTCGACTGCAGGGATATCGTGACGAAACCCCTGAGCCTGGAAAACCTCCATTCCATACTCCAGCGGAATATTGATTATCCGGGCGGGCAGAAACGGAAACTCATGCGGGTGCCGTTTCATCAGCAGGTGGTTGTCACGTTCGGTGATCGTGAGGAGGAAACACTCTGGGCCGAAAATCTCTCCGAACGGGGGATCTACATCTCAACCGACCGTCCTTCGCCCGTAGGGAGCCGGATCCACGTGTCGGTTGCCCTGGGGCGCGGGATTCTGGTTGAACTCGACGGGACCGTGGTTCATACGTGCCACCGGAACCAGGACCGGGATTTGTCCCAGCCGGGAATGGGGATCAGGTTTGACAATATGCGGGAGCCAAGTGTCCTTGCCCTGCGGGATTACGTACGGCGGGCCGTTACCAAAGATCTTTCGGGAGAGTCCCGGGATTCGGGAATCGATTTCTGACCGGACCCGGTTCTGCGCACCCGGCGTCGCCGCCCCGCGGTTTACGCATCACGTCTAACACCCCACTTCTTACCTCTCACGTCTCCCCGCAGCAGGAAGACTGCGAGAAGTCCGGGCTAGACCCAGAACTCGGGGTATCGGCGACTCTTGGGGATATTGTTTACCAGGAGTGCGATCAGCAGCATGACCGCCGCACCAAGCCCCGCAGGGACCAAGGCATAGAGATACCCGAGATCGTGAATCCTGTCGCTCCCGATTACCGCAATGAGGGCGGTGGCGCCGCCCGGGGGGTGAAGGGTCTTGGTTGCATGCATGAACGCGATAGCCGTCGCAACCGCCATGGCGCCCGCCAGCCACGGCACGTTGTGCAACATCTGATACGCCGTGACACCGATGACGGCGGAAAAGATATGATAATCATTAGAGTGCACCTCCTCTGGAGCGCAGGAACGAAGTTCTGCT
>CAYYSS010000512.1:0-1827 GCA_964474325.1 uncultured Nitrospirota bacterium | reverse complement strand
GCTGTTACGGTGGCAAATCGGCCCGATTCCACCCACACTCCTCCGCGATGACCCAGATAATTTAATTGAATTATTCTTGACAGTTATCAGAAGACTTCAGTAGACTAGCGCAATTTTCTCAGGGTCCGCCGGGAGGGGGGACTCTCAGTGCAATCAAATTCCAGGGAGGCGCCATGAAGGAACCGTTTGAGTTTTTCCATTATATCCACGGGATACCCCTGTATGCATCCCATGCATGGCTCGTAATGGGGATCCTGCTTATTTCCGCCTTGGCGGTCCGGGGGGCCATGAAATTAAGCCCCGCCGGTTTCCAGAATTTCATGGAATCCGTCATGGAGATCTTCGTGGATCTGGTCGAAGGCGCGATGGGCAAACACGGCCGGGAGGTGCTCCCGATCATTACCGCCCTTGGGCTTTTTATCCTCTGCGGCAATCTGCTCGGGCTCATCCCCGGTTTCGGCGCCCCCACGGCAAATATTAATATGACCATGGCCCTGGCCCTGCCGGTCTTCGTCTACACTCATATCCTCGGCGTGAAATATCACGGCTTCAAATACATCAAACACTTTACGGGCCCCATGCTCGCGCTGGCGCCCCTCATGTTCTTTATAGAAATCATCGGCCACTGTGTGCGGCCCATTACGCTCGCGGTACGGCTTTTCGGCAATATGGTGGCAAAGCACTACATTCTGGCCATATTAGGCGTTCTGGCGCCTTGGGTCGTGCCCACGGCCATCCTCGGGCTTGGCACTCTGGTCAGCGTTATTCAGGCATTCGTGTTCGTTCTGCTCTCGACCCTCTATTTTGCCGGAGCGGTTGAAGAGCCCCACTGATCTCAAATTCTGAAGAAAGGAGGAAACGCTATGAAAAAGTTCACGACGATCACCCTTCTCGCCGTTGCCCTGCTTGCCGTGCTGGCTCCCGCCGCATTCGCATCAGAGGGCGGCTCCGACTATCACAGCATGGCCGCACTGGCCTGCGGAATCGCCATCGGCATAGCCGCGTTCGGTACGGGTATCGGTCAGGGTCTCGGTCTCGGCAAGGCGTGCGAAGGTATCGCGCGGAACCCGGGCGCCGGCGGTAAGATCCAGACGGCTATGATCATCGGTCTCGCCATGATCGAGTCTCTCTGTATCTACGCCCTGGTTGTCTCACTGATTATTCTGTTCGTGAAGTGGTAGTACGCCCCTTTTCGAACCGTTCGAAACATATTCTTTATTATCCCCGGGTCAGCCCCGGAACCGCGGACGGTTAAAGGGTAGCGATCTTATCAGGGGCAGGCTTCATCCCCCAGGGTGAATGGCCTGCCCCTTTCCTGTTTTCACCCCGTCCCCCTAATTGTGGTAGAATTGGCCATGATGGAACACAATTTGCTTAACGCAAAGCTCCGCACGGGTTTTTTCCGGTCGAACCGCTGTTTTCGGTATGCGGCGCCGCTTCTCGTCTGCCTGGTCTCGCTCCTGGCGTCGACCGGCGCCCACGGGGAACCGGACGCCCTCCCGGCGGCTTCCGAAGATCACCGTTTTATCGAAATCAAGGCCGAGACCATGACGTCCGAACCCGGGAAAAACCGGGCCGAATTCCGGGGCGCCGTCCGGGCCGAAACCGGTGACCTTATCATAGAAACCGACATAATGGTGGTCTTTTACAGCAACACCGGGGGTGCCATATCAAGGCTCGAATGCAGCGGCAGGGTAAAAGTCGTCCGGGGGGAAAAGACAATACTTGCGGACAGAGCGGTCTTTACGAACGCGGACCAGACGATCGTGTTTTCCGG
Source organism: uncultured Nitrospirota bacterium (assembly GCA_964474325.1). Taxonomy (GTDB): domain Bacteria; phylum Nitrospirota; class Thermodesulfovibrionia; order SZUA-242; family CAYYSS01; genus CAYYSS01. The sequence goes on along the minus strand of CAYYSS010000512.1, from coordinate 50 downwards.
AAACCCGCGGATTCTCCAGGACCGGACCATGGTCACCGGCCGGGAGATCC
>CAYYSS010000511.1:0-1831 GCA_964474325.1 uncultured Nitrospirota bacterium | reverse complement strand
ACGGGAACGCATCAGATTTTATTGAGTGTGAGTGGCAATCAAACGTGTGCTCATCCGATCTGGATCATCGTAAGCCTCGGTCATTGCGTCGGCATCCAGGGTCTTGCCGGGCGGCTGTATCACGACCTTGACGGGAATATCGTACCGCCGGGCAAACTCGAAGTCCCTCTGGTCGTGGGCCGGGACCGCCATTACGGCGCCGGTGCCGTAATCCATGAGGACGAAATTCGCAACGTAGACGGGTATCCTCTCGTTCGTCAGGGGATGAATCACGGTCCGCCCTGTAAAAAACCCCTCTTTCACGGTGGGATCGCCGTAGGATTTTTTCATCCGTTCAAGGGCGTCCCGGTCTTCCGCAAGTTCCTCCGCCATGGGGTGGAGCGGGGCAAGGGACAGGAAGGTCACCCCGTAAAGGGTGTCGGGGCGAGTCGTATAGATCCTGATGGCGCCTCCTCCGCCCTCCAGGGGAAAATCCATCTCCAGGCCATGACTCTTGCCGATCCAGTTTTTCTGCATCGCCGCGACACGTTCGGGCCATCCGGTCAGGGCGTCGCATCCCTCGAGCAGTTCGTCGGCGTAGTCCGTTATGCGGAGAAACCAGCCGGGCATCTCTTTCTGCTCCACCGGACTGTCGCACCGCCAGCACCCGCCGTCGACAACCTGCTCGTTTGCCAATACCGTCTCACAGGACGTACACCAATTGACGTGGGAGGACTTCCGGTACACAAGGCCTCGGTCCAACATCTTGAGAAAGAACCACTGATTCCAGCGGTAGTACTCCGGGTCACAGGTTGCGAATTCCCGGGACCAGTCGTAGCTGAATCCCATGGCCTTGAGCTGGCGGCGCATATACGCGATGTTGTCTTCGGTCCAGGTCCTCGGGGCGACACCGTGCTTCATGGCGGCGTTTTCCGCGGGAAGGCCGAAGGCGTCCCAACCCATAGGGTGAAGAACCGCAAACCCCCGCATTCTCTTGTACCTGGCGATAACGTCGCCGATGGAGTAATTCCGGACGTGCCCCATATGGATACGCCCCGAAGGATAGGGAAACATCTCGAGGCAGTAATAGGGCTCCCGACCTTCCTCCATTGTCGTTCTGAAGGCGTTTTCGGCCTCCCAGATCTCCTGCCATTTGGCTTCGACCTTTTTCGGCTCGTATCTCTCGTTCAATGATCCCTCCCCGGCGGCAGAGCGTCCGCCGTCAGATTCCTCTCCGCTGTTTGTCTCTCCGGTCGTCCGGAAAATCCCGGCACCGGCATGCATACTCGTGCTTAATGCAATCCAGCACCTCCCGGGGCTCGTCCACCGTATGAAACAGCCGAAGATCCTCCTTCGAGATTGTTCCCTCGGCGACAAGGGTGTCCTTGATCCACGTCTCGAGCCCGGACCAGAACTTTCTTCCCACAAGGACGATAGGAAATTTCCGGATCTTTTCCGTCTGTACCAGGGTCAGGGCCTCAAAGAGTTCGTCGAGCGTGCCGAATCCGCCGGGAAAGATCACAAACCCGACCGCATACTTGACGAACATCAGTTTACGGACGAAGAAATACCGAAAGTTGAGGGCGATATCCTGGTATTGATTCGGGGCCTGTTCGTGGGGCAAATGGATGTTGAGACCCACCGACGTCGCCGGCGTGTCCTTGGCGCCCTGGTTTGCCGCTTCCATGATACCAGGCCCGCCTCCCGTGATAACGGCGAACCCGGCCTCCCCAAGGAGCCGGCCCGTTTCGACGGCCTTCCGAAAGTAGTCGTTGTCTTCGGGAAACCTGCTTCCCCCGAAAACCGTAACGGCCGGGCCCAGTCCGAACAGGGATTCGAATCCCTCCACCAG
>CAYYSS010000510.1:0-1831 GCA_964474325.1 uncultured Nitrospirota bacterium | reverse complement strand
GGAAGGATCAGCGACGCGTCGCCGCCGGAACACTTGCATGAGTTGAGGAAAACCTGCAAGCGTCTGCGCTATATGTTGGAGTTCTTTCGGAGTCTGTACGAGGCACGGGATGTTTCCCGCTCGATCAAGGCCCTTAAAAACCTCCAGGAGTGCCTTGGGGATTTTCAAGACTGTCAGACGCAGATAGATGCCCTTCGGGGGTTCGGGGCGGAAATGGAGCAGAAAGGGCGGGTGCCGAAGGATACACGGGTGGCCATGGCATTGCTCGTCGATCGACTGAAGTCTCTGCGGCGGGACGCACGCGCTGTTTTTGTGGACAGGTTTGAACGGTTTTCCCGTCCGAAGGCGGTCAGGATCGTTGAGAAGCTGTTCGCCGGGGACGGCATCCGAAAAGGAGGTTCATAGAACGGCCCGTGAAGATACTGGCTTCTTATCACATCAAGGGGGGTGTCGGCAAATCGACCACGGCCGTGAACCTCTCGTTTCTTGCGGCCCGGGAGGGGTTCAGAACGCTTCTTTGGGATCTGGACCCCCAGGGATCGGCCAGTTTCTATTTCCGGATCAAACCCCGTGTCAAAGGCGGCACCCGGGGGTTGCTCAAGGGTCGTCGCCGTCTTGAAGACGCCCTGCGGGGCACGGACTTCCCAAGGCTTGATCTTCTGCCGGCGGATTTTTCCTATCGTAATCTCGATCTTGTTCTGAATGCGCACAAAAAGCCGTTCAAGGTACTTCGTCGACTGCTCGCACCCCTGAAGAACGACTACGATCTCGTTGTTCTCGACTGCCCCCCCGGGGTGTCCCTGTCCTCCCTGGCCGTTCTTTACGCGGCGGACGTTTTGTTGATTCCGGTTATTCCCACGACCCTGTCGGTGGAAACGCTCAGGAGGCTTCTTGGGTTTGTGACGAACAAGGGTATGCTCACGCGTCTCCGCGTCTGCCCGTTTTTTTCCATGGTGGATCGGCGAAGAGCCTTGCACCGAAAAATACTCGACGAACCGCCCGCGGACCTCGGTCCCTTTCTTTCGGCCTGGATACCGTATTCGAGTCCGGTGGAGCAGATGGGGCTTCGGCGGGCGCCCCTTGGCGCCTACGGAGGCGCTACCCGTGCGGCCCTGGCATATGAAGATCTGTGGGGCGAGACGAAGGCCGCGGTCTTCGTCCCGCCCCGATAGGGAGGAGCGCCATGGGCGTGGAGATCGAGCGGAAATTCCTGGTGGAAAGCGAGGGCTGGAGGGGTTGCGGCCCCGGGGTTCGTTATCGGCAGGGATATATTACCGCGGATGAAAAGCGAAGCGTCCGGGTTCGGGTGGCCGGGCGCGAGGCGACCATTACCATAAAAGGCGGGTCCGTTGGCGCCGTCCGGGAGGAATTTGAATATACGATACCCGTGGCGGACGCGGAGCGGCTCCTTGACGCCTATTGTCCCCCGCCGCTGATCGAGAAGACCCGGTTTCGATGCCCGTACAAGGGCCTCGTCTGGGAGATCGACGAATTCTTCGGGGCCAACACCGGCCTCGTGCTGGCCGAAGTGGAACTCGATTCGGAAGACCGGGAGGTTTCCCTGCCTTCCTGGGTGGGCAGGGAGGTAACCGGCGACCCCCGGTACCTTAATGCGAGCCTGGCCAGGCGACCGTTTGGAAGCTGGCGCCGTGAGTGAAGAACACGAAACAGAAGCTCCCCTCGGCCGGGGCACAACCGCTGATGACCCCCGGAAGGTGCCGGAGCCCGACGGCGGGCGGGTTTACCGGCAGTCGGGGGTGATCCCCTACCGATCCGTTAAGAACACGGTTGAAGTGCTCATTATTACCCGCAGTAAGGGAGAAGGATGGAC
>CAYYSS010000509.1:0-1845 GCA_964474325.1 uncultured Nitrospirota bacterium | reverse complement strand
CTGCGACCCTCCCGGTTGTCTTCTATGGCTTCTTCAATGCTGTTAAACCTATGTTTCGATCTGCTCATCGTACATACCCTTCTTCTGTGAGCCGCCTCATGAGCGAATCGCCGGGAGCCGCTGCAGATCCCCGGCCGGCCATAATGCGGGCTACGTATTTTCCAATGAGGTCGGCCTCCAGGTTCACCGCCGCCCCCGTCCGCAGGGCGCCGAGTGTGGTAGCGCCCGCCGTATGGGGGATGATCGCGACCGAAAAACCGGTGGCGGACAAATCGGCAATCGTCAGGCTGATGCCGTCAACGGCGATTGAGCCTTTGGGCACGGCATAGGCCAGTATCTCCGACCCCGCGGAGAAACTATACTCCGTAAACCCCCCTGCCGGTTTCCTGGCCCTGAGCGTGCCGATCCCGTCGATGTGCCCGGTTACGAGATGCCCCCCCAGACGGTCCGACAGACGGAGGGCCCGTTCCAGGTTGACCACCGTTCCCCGTTTAAAGGAACCCAGGGTAGTCCGTTGGAGGGTTTCCGGCGAAACATCAAAGTATAGCCGTTCTCCATCGATCTTCACCACCGTCAGGCAGGCCCCCTGAACCGCTACGCTGTCGCCGAGGGCCGTTTCCGCCGCGAAAAGCGGGACGTCCACCGCGAGGCGGAGACCCGTCTGAAGGGGTTCGACGGCCGCTACGGCCCCGGTGGTTTCCACGAGTCCCGTAAACACGGGTTACGGTCCTTTCCGGGTCGTGTCTATCCGGAAATGGTAATCCACGAGGTGCTTGCCCATGAAATACACCGAATCGTCCCACTCGACGATCAGTCCCGGCCGCCGGGTGCCCGGATCCCTCTCCAGACGGATATTTTCCGGTCTGAGGTCGATATCCAGGGCATAGGCCTGTTCAAGCGCCTTTTCGATGACCTCCTCGTCCGAGAGCAGGGGCATACGCTTCAAGGCCTGGAGTTCGGTTTTGTACATCATGTGTCCGTAGTGGGGCATGCCGAAGAGGTAAATGACGTAGGCCACCGCCACGAGGAGCCCGATGCATACGAGGGTGTCCCGCATGCCCCCTCCACGGCGGTTCGTCAGTGAATGAAATTGCCGATCCTGGACCATCTCACTTTCCCTCCGTGCCAGTCGGTAAGCAGGCTGTCGCCTCCCCAGCGGGCCTTGCCGTTCCACGACCAGTAGAGAATAAAGGCCTTTCCCCTGACCTGGGATTCGTCTACAAAACCCCAGAATCGGGAGTCGAGGCTCTGATCCCGGTTGTCCCCCATCATGAAGAGTTTCCCTTCGGGGACCTTAAACGGTGCCACGTTGTCCCGGGGGGACGTCCCCGCGGGCAGGGTGTTCGGGTCCCTGTGGACCGCGTAAGGTTCCTGGAGCCGCTGGCCGTTACGGTAGACGGTTTTGTCGCGGATTTCAATCGTATCGCCGCCCACCCCGATGACCCGCTTGATGAAATCCCTCTTCGGGTTCTGGGGGTATTTAAACACGAGGATGTCGCCGTGCTCGGGCCGGCCGAAGCCCGGTACGTGAAAGAGCATAATGCCGGTGAAGGGAATATCGACCGGGGTCCCGTAGGCGATCTTGTTTACCAGGAGGTGGTCGCCGATCTGGAGGGTCTCCAGCATGGAACCCGACGGAATCTTAAAGGCCTGTACGAGGAAGGTGCGGATGATAAGGGCCAGGATCAGGGCCGCGCCCACGGCCTCGAGAGTCTCCCGTACGCCGGACTTTTTCTGCTCCGTCTTTGTCATAACTCTATCCATAATTTCTCTATCCGTAACTGTTTCTCTATCCGTAACTTCCCGAGTCGGGTCTTCTCGACGAAGGGTCGATCCGACTTTGCA
>CAYYSS010000508.1:0-1849 GCA_964474325.1 uncultured Nitrospirota bacterium | reverse complement strand
GCTGTTTCAGGACTGTTGTGGCCGTGCGTATTTTTTTGATCCCACCGGCCCCTTTTCCGGGAAATTTCTGCAACGTTAGGGTTGAGATAGTCGGTTTCGTTGACAATCACACATTGTTTTGTTATGTTCAGCGAAACGGTATTCTCGTATCCGCTTTCCACGGCACCCGCACTGAAACGTAAGGAGATCTATCGATGACCAATCAGACCATGAAAAATCTGCTGGAAGCTTTTGCCGGTGAGGCCCAGGCTAACCGGCGTTACCGGGCCTTTGCCGTAAAGGCCGAGGAAGAGGGTCTCGGGAATCTCGCACGACTCTTTCGAGCTATCGCAGAGTCCGAGGCCGTACACGCGGCAAATCATCTGCGGGCCATGGGCGGGGTGAAATCCTCGGTGGAAAACGTGGAAGAGGCCCGGAACGGCGAGGTGGAAGAGTACAAAGGGATGTATCCCATGTTTATCGACCAGGCCCGGAGGGACATCAACAACGAAGCGCTGACCTCGTTTATCTGGGCGAACTCCGCGGAACAGACCCATGGCGACCTTTACGAAAAGGCCCTCGCCGCGGTCAAGGGGGGCGGTGACGTGGAGCTTGAGGACATCTATATCTGCGAAGTCTGCGGACATACGGTCGAGGGCGAGGCCCCGGATACGTGCCCGATCTGCAACGTCCCGAAAGAGAAGTTCCGGAAGGTATCGTGACATGATCCCCGTGACGGCGCGGCGGTAAAGGAGGAGGTGCGGAGGTGAACGGGGACCCGGCGCCGATTGCGTGCGGTGTAAACCGGCAGAAGGAACGGGACCGGGTAGGAGTATGGGGATTCGGCAGTGTCTCCACCGACGTTGTCCTGGCACTGGTAAGCGAAGGCCTCGGGAAGGAGATCGTTTATTACAGCCGGCCGAAGGGAGATTTCGAAAACCGTGCGGCGGCCTGGGTGGAGGACCTGAAGGCTAATACCGCACGCCGGCCCCGTCTCGTGGGTACCAATAAGACCGAGGATATGGCCGGCCTCGACGTGATCTTTGTGGGTGTGGGCGCGCCCCGGCGTAAAGGACAGACACGGAAAGACCTCCTGGCCCTCAATACGGAAGTGATCGCGGAGACATCCCGGGAGATTCGACGGCTTTACGCAAACTGTCCGCCGGAAGAGTATCCGGTGCTTGTGTACATGGGAAACCCGGTTACGGCCATGACCTGGGTCGGGTATAAGACCACGGGATTTCCCCGCGAGAAGATAATGGGCCAGGCCGGCAACTTGGACTCCCGGCGCATCTGCCGCGCCGTTGCCGACGCACTCGAGCTTTCCGGGAGCGATATGCGGGGAATCGTCTTTGGAGACCACGGCGATTCCATGGTTGCAAGCCCGCGTTTTTTCTCAATCGGCGGAATACCGCTGGATGTACTCTGCAAAACGGAAGGGGTGGAGCCGGGCACGATCGAACGGGTGATTGATCGGGCGAAGAAGGGCGGAACCCATTTCGTCAACGAAACGGGACGCAGCGCCTCGGCGGGGCCGGCCCGCGCCGCGTGCGACATGCTCCGCTGTATCATCCTGGCGGAACCGGAGATTCAACCCGTTGTAGCTATTATCGAAAAAGAATACGGCTTGGTTTCCGACGACGACGGTCTGGATACCATAGGTTTCGGAGTGCCGGCACGTATCGGACGGGACGGTATCGAGCATATCTACCAACTCCCTGTTGACGATATTCGAGCCCAATTGGAACAGTCGGCGTCCACCATAAAGGAAGACATCAGGCTCGCCGCGAAAATCCTGCAACAGAAGTTCGACATCGCATAAACCAACGCGGGGCTCGGCTCCCGTTTCGACACCGAAAACCGGCAAGAG
>CAYYSS010000507.1:0-1887 GCA_964474325.1 uncultured Nitrospirota bacterium | reverse complement strand
TTTTCTTGATTCCACCGGCCCCTTTTCCGGGAAATTTCTGCAACGTTAGGGTTAATACAGGTCCGAATCCCCCATGGTGAAGAAGAACCCCCGGGCTTCGGTCTCGATATCCAGGTCCGGGCGGAACGATCTGGCGACCAGCATAAGATCCCGGTCGTCGGCTTCGACGACGAAACCGGCCGTTTCCAGGTGCCGGCGGTCCGGACCGTCGGCATCGCACCATGTCTCGACGTGCCGAACCCTCTGCCGGTCAAAGCACGTCGTAAGTTCTTCGAGAAGTCTCCCGCCGGAACGCCCGTCGGGGAGAACGTAATCGACGATCCGGCCGACGTCATTATCTTCCGTGACGACGGCGTAGCCCCGCACCCGTCCAAGACGCCGCAGGATAAAAAACCTGTATCGGGATTCAGGATGTGAGCCGAAACGCCACCGGAGAAACGTCCCATCCCGGACCACGGTCAGTGGGTAGCGTTGCCCGGCGGACCGTACCAGGGGATTTACGCAGTCGGCGTTGTCGAACGACTCTTCCCGGAGGGACGTAAGCGCCGGCAGGCGCATGATACCCCGCCGCCGGGGGGCGGGGACAATGCGTCTGGACGCACGCATAACCTGCTTGATATTCGAGTACCTGAGCAGTAGATTCCCGAGACGCCGGTGGCGTACGCCGGGAAATCCGTACTGGACGGCAATGTTGCGTTTTTCGGCGAAAAACGTGAGGTAATGCTCCGTCATGCGGACGAAAAGCCCTTTCCGGCCAAGAATTGCCGCCCGGTACCGGGGGTGGGTCATGGAATCGATGAGGTGGTTTACAAGGATGGGTTCCCCGTGCCACAGGGCGCGATACGGGGTCCCCGCGTATTGAGCCGCCAGGGTGCCGTCCGGGGCGAACGCCAGCATGATCGTCCTGGCGCCGGCGGGGTTTTTCTCGTACGCCCAGCGCCAGCGGGTAAGGGTCCGCTCGGTGCCGAATACCTCCCGGAAGAGATGAAGAATCGCCCGCTCGTCGCCGGGGGCAAACGGGCGGACCGTAAAGACTCCCGCCCGGGTATTGATCTCGATCCTGCCGGTAAGGTGGGCCATGCTCGGTGTCTATCTCTTCACTGTGGGTAAGGTTTCTTCGGTCCGGAGGTCCGTCCGCGGCTTCTTATGGCATACTGGTACGACGTTCAATTCCGACAACATGCGGCACGGTGAAGCCCGCATTCATGCATTGCATAATACCACGATGAAAAAGGAGCCCGGGTACCAGTGCTGAAACTGCCCCATTCCTGTTTTATCCATATCCCGAAGACCGGGGGGTCTTGGGTTGCGGGCGCGATCCGATCCGCGGGGATTCCCTGCGAGGAATATGCGATAGACGGGGACCGGCACGTTACGCTTGCCGATTGTCCCTGGCCGGAGGTCTTCAAGTTCGCCTTCGTACGCAATCCCCTGGATATTATCCGATCCTATTGGCGCTACAAGATGGGTGCGGGGTGGGAGCCCGAAAACGATATCGATCGAGCCTGTGCGTCGGCGTCCTTTCCCGAATTCGTCGATCGGCTTCTTACCCACTTTCCCGGTGTGTGCAGTGCCGGTTTTGAGCGATTCGTCGGCCCGCCGGACGGCGAAATCGAGTTTGTCGGCAGGCAGGAAAACCTGGCGGAGGACTTGGTCTCCGCGTTGCGTGCGGCCGGAGAGCGTTTCGACGAAGCGGCGATCCGGCAGTTCCCGCGGCAGAACATGAGCGACCGGCGGGCGTTTCCCGCGGATTACGACGACGATTTAAGACGGCGCGTGCGTGCGGCCGAGCGAGCGGCCTTCATCCGGTTCGGTTATTCGTGAACTCGTAACATTGCTGTCCAAAATACTTTTCGCCCCCAATTCCGACCATTGATTTCATGGCCT
>CAYYSS010000506.1:0-1898 GCA_964474325.1 uncultured Nitrospirota bacterium | reverse complement strand
GGTGCAGTTTCTTCGGAGTCCGCCCGGCGTTCTCCGAGAGCCGCCCGGCGGTTACGGCGTGTTTCATGGCCCGAGCCATGGCGATGGGCTCCTCAGCTCCGGCGATACCCGTATTGATCAGGACCGCGTCGTAGCCGAGTTCCATGGCAATGGTCGCGTCGGAGGCCGTTCCCACGCCGGCATCCACCACAACGGGAACGTTCACGGACTCGCGGAGAATCTTCAGGTTATAGGGGTTCCGGATACCGAGCCCGGAACCGATGGGAGCGCCGAGGGGCATAACGGCCGCGGCACCCGCATCCACGAGACGCTGAGCCATGACAGGGTCGTCGTTGGTGTACGGAAAAACGATAAACCCCTCCTTGGCCAATATCTCCGTCGCCTCGAGAAGCCCGATCACGTCGGGAAACAGGGTGCGTTCGTCGCCGATAACCTCGAGTTTGATCAGGTCGGACACCCCGGCTTCCCGTGCCAGCCGGGAGTAACGGAGTGCGTCTTCGACGTTATAGCACCCGGCGGTATTGGGCAGAATCTTGTATTTCTTCGGATCCACGTAGTCAAGGAGGTTTTCCTCGTCGGGATTCGTAATATTGGTCCGCCGCACCGCAACGGTCACCAGATCGGCCCCCGAGGCCTCAATCGCCCGGGCGGTCTCTTCGAAATCTTTGTATTTCCCCGTCCCCACCCACAGCCGGGACGTAAACTCGATTCCTCGTATAATTAATGTATCGTTCTCAGGCATAGCCCCTCCTCCCACCATTCTAACCACTTCGACTTCGTCGCCGTGGGAAAGCACGTGTGTCTCGTGATCCGCCCTGGGCACGATGGCCCGGTTCACCTCCACGGCGCACCCCACGGCGGGCGCCTTGATCCGATCGAGAAGCACGCGAACGGTGCTTCCGTCGGGTAGTTCGTAAGACTGACCGTTGAGTCTTATCTCCAAGGCGTCTCCCTCCACACCCCGGGGAAAACGGATACCCATTCCGGATCGGCGGGAAAAAAGGCGGGCGGCTCCCCGCATTGGGAGCCGTTTCATGGCCGTTTCCGGCCCGCAACTGCGGCTCCCCTTCCCTACGCCGGCATTACCCGGAATCCAGGTTCAAGGGGTCTCTCCCGTAATCGGGAGACTCTCAGGCCCACTGCATCGGACCTCCCCCAGGGGTAAATTCATGGTACCACGTCCTGTCGGAAACCTGTCAAGAAATCTACGCCCAGAGACGGCGAGAAAACCCTTGACCGAACCGGCGGCATGAAAATATACTATTTATCTCATAAATACCCATACGCCGAGATAGCTCAGCTGGTAGAGCAGCTGATTCGTAATCAGCAGGTCGTCGGTTCAAATCCGATTCTCGGCTCCAGTAAACGAAAGGGTTTTCAGTCATTTACGACTGGAAGCCCTTTTTCTTTCGCGTGAAACCTTGGTGCCGTCGCACGGCCGTCATATAATTGCCGTGACGCAGAGGCTGTTTTTTGCGGGCCATACCGCCCATGCCCCATAAAAAAACATACATTCTTCTTGTATCGCATTGACATCCCGTCTCCGGGGTGGTATAACACAATCGATAGCGAAACATGACCTGCCTGTTCGTCATTGATCCAAGCGTACTCACACGAGTGCCACGAGCAGGCCAGGTCGTCCTTCCGAAACGCTCGCGGAACTACGGAACGGATAATAGGAGGTTATTTCCGGGTGACTGCAAGATACGCCGTTCTTCTGGATGGTGGTTTTGTCATTAAGATTATCTCGAAACGGATTAAGGCATTCCCTCGTGCTGAAGACGTCGAAAATGAATGTCGCCGCATAGCCGAGCACGAATCTCTGTCGGGGCTTTATCTCCTACGCTGTTGTGTTTCAGATTAAATTCCCCGAAAACGGGTCCGATCGTTCAGAATAG
>CAYYSS010000505.1:0-1912 GCA_964474325.1 uncultured Nitrospirota bacterium | reverse complement strand
ATATCGAGACTCAGAGCAGTTTTGCCGAGTTCAAGAAGTCGAATCCCCTTCCCGGTAAAAACGTAAACTGATTTGCTCCCCGTTACAGGATCCCGGTATTCCGATAGCCCCGAAACGGAAGCGCCCCCCGTATCAAGCGTCCCGATAATCCGGTCATCCAACCCGTCATTATCGAGATCCTGATAGGGTGCGTGAATATCCCGCAAACTCACAATCCTTACCCCGGCGGTGCCGTCGCCCAGGTACGCAAGCCTCTGCTCACGATCCACCACCACGCCCCGGGCCTCGAAGTTCAGCGTCATGAGTACGGGAAGATCCGTTACCGGACCTTCCGGTCCCACGTCGCCCGGCACATCGGTTACATCATAAATGATCGTCTTTCCCTCGTAGGAAACGAACAGCAGATCCCGGATCTCGTCGGCGGACGTAAGGGTGTCCGTCTCCGAGTTATCAAGATCCTCGTAGACGCCAAGGTTCCCGTCCCCGTCCATATCAAGCGGCACGTTCTCCACCGGGACCAGACGGTGTACCCGCTTCGTGGTCGGAACGTCCGCAAGCGCCGTAAGATCCGCCGCAAGGATTACAATCCCATTCTTCTCCCATGCCTCGAACGCATAGATCCGGTTCTCCATGGGCTCCATGCCGCAGAGCATCCGTTCAAGGGCCCCTTCGGGCCACGTGTCCGGCTTGAGCGTAAGCGCATTCGGAATATCCACCGCCTCGACACCGAAACCGAATAGCCCGATATAGGTCCCAAGCCCGATCGTCGAAAGCCCGCAGGTATACGGCGTCCCGTTGCCCGGCACAACCGGTACCGTCTTCTGACCCGCAACGCCTAGAAGCGCCGCGGTTTCCCCACCCCAGGAGAGAATTCTTCCCCCCTGGGCCTCCGCCCCCAGGTCGTTGAGATCGGCAAGGTCGGCGATGTAGAGATAGGTCGAGTTCTCAAGCGCCGTATAGGTGCGGGTATAAAGAAGAAGATCTCCCGTATAGGTCCCGCCGTCCCGGGTCGGCACCGTCACGTCTTCGGCCACCGCGACCTCGTTCAGCGACATATCGGACGCACAGAAGTGGTATTTCCGTTCCTTGCCCACGGGGTCCGTTACGTCCCAGATCTCCAGGCTCTGGGCGCTGCATTCCTTGTCTTCCGCATTCCTGAAACGCAGCCCAACCATGTACCGCCTGCCGTTCTGCTCAAAAAAGGCATGTTCGAAGTACCGGCCTTCCACCACCGGCACGTTCGTCGGCTCGACGGTCGTAAAAGTGGCCGTGAGCAGGGCCATCTTGTAGCCAAGCATATCCGTCACCCCGTCAACCGTCACCGTATAGGTCATCCCCGGCTCGTAGCCGAACGTGGGTACGAACATGATCGTCTGCTGATCGGCAGACAGATACACCTTGCCGAGTACCGCCTTGTTGCCGTCAGTTACCCTCACGTGCTTGCCGTTCACAGAATCCGGATCAAGCGGTTCGTCCACGGTAACGACAATGGTTTTATCGAGTGCAATCCCCACGTCACCGTTTTCTACATTCGCCTCAAGCAATCGCGGAGGCGCCATGTCGTCGGAAAAGATCGTGTCGATATAGAGGAATTCACCCTTCGGCGGGGCCATCACATCCACACTCGGCAAATCAATACCCGTGACCAGACTCGTCGCCCGCACCGTGAACAGTTGATCGGCAAGCACCGGAAGCGGAAGGGTGTAAACCTCGTAGGTAATCGCCTCAAGCCCCCAGGGGACCTTGCCGCCCAAGGCGGCCTGCTCGCCCCAGAATACTCCCTGATCCACCTTGGCCACGATCCAGCTTATCGCCTCCTTCGTCACACAGACATTCAACAATATGTCCGGCGGCGAGGGATAAAAGCCCGGAAGCGGGGGCGAATGGGTTACGATCCGGCCGTTTTCAAGCC
>CAYYSS010000504.1:0-1916 GCA_964474325.1 uncultured Nitrospirota bacterium | reverse complement strand
GGCACCCTCGCCGCAGAGCCAGTTCACCGTGCGCACAAAAAGATCCCTGTTGCCGGCCACGTTCACATAGGCATTGCTCACGAAATCGGCGTCCCCGAAGATAGCAGTCCGCATCCGCCCGGAGGAAGCGGCCACGATCACACCGATATCATCATATCCGCTCTCCTCATCCTTCTGGCGTGTTCCGTTGCCGTTCTTCTCGAGCCAACTGTCCCTCGAGGTACGCACGGTACGCGTATAATCCAGGCCGGACGACCCGAACGTCTCTTGCACTCGTTCAATCGCATGTACACTCGGGAACACCGCCGTCATGGACGCGCCGGCCGTCACGGGGGAATGCGGATAACTCTGCACGAGAGGGACCGACGGATCCGCCCCGGCCATGAAGCGGGAATCATATACCGGATGGGCGCTCACCCGCAGATGGAGATGATCGGTCAGCGAGCGGACCGGTTCCGGGTCGTCCACCAATATGAGGAGCTTGCCCCCACGGTCAAGGTATTGAACAAGCAACCTTGTCTCCTCCACGGACAGCGGCTGTTCCGGACCGGCCACGATCAGGAGGTCCGTCCCGGCGGGGACACCTGCGGACGCGAGCAGGTCCAGCGCACTTACCTCGTAACCAAGAGCTTCGAGCCGTTTTACCGCCCGGGCGTAGCCCCGGGATCCCGCGTCATCGATACCTCGCTCCCCGTGCCCCGTCAGCGCCCTGACCACAATGGTGGCAGGCCGCCCGGATCGAATCAGCAGATTCGTTACGGTCTCTTCATCCGCCCCTTCGGCAATGAATGTCCGCCCCTTCCTCTGAACCACGACGGTATCGTAGCCCTTTACCCCGAGGGCCCGGGCTTCCCGGGGATACCTGTCCGGATCACGAACCGAAACGACGATCCGGTGGTTCAGGTAGCGATATCCCTCCAGCAGATCCCGCATCCCCCGGAACGTCTCGCTGCCCTGCCGGCCGAAAAACAGGACCCGGGTCTCCGTGGATACCCCGCGGGCAACATCCTCCGACTGGGGTGAGAGAGAGAAACGCTCCGTCGCGGAAAAATCCCGGCGAACATAAACCTGGCCCAGGATCAGATTCAACAGCACGACGATGGCCACAAACAGTCCGGTCGCCACGAAACCGTTCCACTTCAGGTAGGTAACCCGTCGTCTGGAGTAGGCCCGGAAGTGCTCAAACCGGAATCCGGCGCCAAGCAGGATAAGAAGAATAGCGACTCCTGCGATCAGTACGGTGACCCACGGCCGTGCCGGCATCGTTACCGCCGTGGAAACCGCCCCGCCACCCAGCAGGAGGCCAAGACTCCGCGCCCCGAGCCGGAGCCAGCCGGATAGCCGCTCCGTTCCCGCGCGGTCTCCTCCCCGACGCCCTACCACCGGCTCGTCTCCACCGCCCGGTGCGCAAGAAAAAGCATGACGGCCGCGTAACTTACCAGCAGACCCGCGTCTCGCAGGTCCAAGAGTCCCCGGGTCATATTCTCGAAGGGGACATACATGGAGACGTCCCGGAGAACGGTGGTCACCCGCTGGCTGGCCGCGCCGATACCGCCACCCACAAACCAGAAGATCACCAGAAGACCGATGGCCGCGACTGCGGCAACCACCTGCTTTTCGGTCATGCTGGACGCAAACAGTCCCACAGAAATCATGGCCGCCCCAAGGAGCATCAGGCCGCAGTACATCACGACCACGTGCCCCCAATCCACCGAAGAAAACACCTCCAGCACCACGGGCATGTAGAGGGTCGGAAGCACGATCACCCCGTAGATGACCAAGGCGGCCAGGAATTTCCCGAGGACCACCGCCAGAACCGGCACCGGGGAGGTCATAAGCAGCGCCATGGGTTTCCCGCGTCTCCCCCCAGCCAAAAGCCACATGGTCAGTAGTGGCGGGACCCCCCCCCACCCCCC
>CAYYSS010000503.1:0-1926 GCA_964474325.1 uncultured Nitrospirota bacterium | reverse complement strand
TCAGACCTGCGCCCCGGCGCTGTTTCAACCAATAATAACGCCGTGTTGCGGATTTTTTTGAGGCCGCCGGCCCCGTATTTTATGCCACTGTAAAGTTAACTCTTATTTCTGACTTCCGACGGCTGCCGACCGGCAACGTTTTTTCCCGCCTCTCCCCTTGCCTATAGCCCTTTGCCTCTTGCCCGCGCCTCCGGCGCGCCGACTTTTCCCTGATCGATCAATCCTCTGACGAACTCGTGCGGGGCGGGGCAAAGGCGATACGATCCCTCCCCTGGTGTTTGGCGTCGTACATAGCCAGATCGGCCAGGGCGATGAGCTTATCCTTCGTCTCGCACTCGTTTTCAGGGAGACTGGCTATACCGATGCTGACGGTTATCCCGCGGCCTTCCGGTAGTTCCGGGCAGCTCAAGTTACGAACGGCATTGAGAATCCGTTCGGCCGCGTACAAGGCATCGTCTCGCTGGGTCTGGTGGCACAGCACGATGAATTCCTCGCCGCCCCAGCGGGGGCCGTATCCACCTGCCGAACACAATCCCGCAACGTAGCTCCTACGGCCTTCAGTACCGCATCGCCGACCCGATGCCCGAACTCATCGTTCACGGCCTTAAAGCGATCGACATCGATCAGCAGACAGGACAGGGCCGACCCGTAACGGCGGGCCCTTTGGAACTCGTCGTCCATGACGGCCTCGAAACGCCGCCGGTTATACAGTTCGGTCAGGGGATCGGTAATCGCCAGGTACTCGACCCGGGCAAGCAGTTCCTCGAGCTGACGGTTTTTATCACGCAGTTCATCCTGGAGGGACTTCGTCCGTAGCGCGGCGTAAATCCGGGCGTTCAATTCCTGTTCGCTGTACGGCTTGGCGAGATAGTCGTCGGCCCCGGCTTCGAGCCCCACAACCTTGTCCGGAATCGTATCCTTCACCGTAAGCATGATGATGGGAATGCCTTTGGTGTCCTGATCCATCTTGAGCCAGCGGCATACCTCGTTGCCGCTCATATCGGGCAGCACCAGGTCCATGATGATCAGTTCCACATCTTCCGTTTTAGCGGACTTGATCGCCGCCTTGCCGTCGGTGACCCAGAGGACGTTATACCCTGACCCTTCGAGAAATTCCTTCGCCAGACCCGCTTGGGCTGAACTGTCCTCAACGAGTAGAATCGTAGCTTTTGCCATGGCGTTGTACGTTCCCCCCTATCCAAGCCAAGGTCTACCTAGACTATCGGCGGGCGCCGCCGGTGTCAAGTTACTAATGAATACGGAGCCAAAGCCTCTTTGTTCATCATACCCGCGAAAGCGGGAATCCATGTTTTCGCGTTTTTTCCCGGATGCCCGTTTTCGCGGTCATGAACGTTTCATTTTACGAAAAGCTTTCTCAACAGCCCGGCAATCCTCTGAACCCTTGACAAGAGGGTTCGACTTTTCTATCGTGGAGACTAAAAGAACGTCCGGGAGACGCCATGCTTAACGATACGGTACGGTGTTGTTCACTGTTGGAAGACTTTGTAAGACGTTACAGCCGACTGATGCATATGGACCTGATCCCCCTTGACGAAGGCCATGTCCTGGAGCTGAGGGGGCTTTTGCACATCGATGAACGCGCGGCATTCGAAGACCCTTCGAAGTGCGGCGGCAGCTGTGTTTCCTGCGGGCCGAGCGCACCTCGAAAAGAGAACGATACCTGGCGGACCGAACCCTTCGATACGGTCTGGCGGGTTTGTCCCTTCTGCGGGGGAGATTTTGTCCGCCGGGGATAGGGCCGCCGGGCGGATATCCGCATACTCGTTCGGCACGATTACGGTCGACGGTACGGCCTACCGAAACGACATCATCGTACTGCCGGACCGTGTTTTCAGTCCATGGTGGCGAAAGCAGGGACACCTCCTCCGGGAGGGCCCGTTCCATCTCCTCGTGGCATAGAAATCA
>CAYYSS010000502.1:0-1941 GCA_964474325.1 uncultured Nitrospirota bacterium | reverse complement strand
TGATCTCGTCGTCGAGCAGTTTTATAAGGCCGAGGAACTCCTCCGGGAACTCGAGGACCGGGTGGAAAAAGAACGCGTCCATCGGCACTTTCTCACAACCCTTCACGAGACGAACCTGGACCTTGTGGGGCGGCTTGAACTCGACGAAATTCTGCGAGCCATGGTGAACCGCGCCTCGAAACTCAGCGGTACACCCCACGCCGTGATTTATACCATCAAGCCGGAAAGACGGGAAGTACTCCTCGAACGGAAGATCGGCCAGGGGTGTTTCGCTGGAGGGGAGGGGTCGACCCGCAAGATCGGGGAGGGCCTCGTGGGACACATCTGGGAGACCGGCGAACCCCTCCTGATCGAGGACTACGCCGCATGGCCCGGAAGAGACAGCGGCGATGTGGCTGGCTATATCGGTTCGCTCATCGGCGCACCGCTTAAATCAGGACCGGTCGTGATCGGCGTGGTCGCCGTGGCCCATTGCCTCGATTCCGGCCGCCGGTTTACTGAAGCGGACCTGGGACACCTGGTCGGTTTCGCGGAGCTCGGGTCCATCGCCCTTGACAACGCCTATTTTTATGCAGAGGCCCGCGAGGCTCGGCGGGTCGCCGAGGAGGCGGCGCGGGCCAAAAGCGATTTCCTCGCCAATATGAGCCACGAGATCCGCACCCCCATGAACGCCATCATCGGCATGGTGGACCTGGCCAGAAGGCAGGAACTGAGCCCCCGGCTCAGGGGGTACCTGGACATCATCAGCACCTCGTCGCACACACTTCTCTACCTGATCAACTCCATCCTGGATTTTTCCAAGATCGAGGCTGGGAAAGTCGAAATAGAGTCCGTGGAATTCCAGCTCCGTACGGTACTCGAAAACCTGGCGGATCTGTTTTCGGAACGTACCGCGGAGAAGGGCCTGGAACTCGTCATCGCGGTGGACAACGAGGTACCCTGCGCCCTGGTGGGGGATCCGTACCGCCTGGGTCAGGTGCTGACGAATCTCGTGGGAAACGCTGTGAAATTCTCGGATTCGGGAGAGATCGTGGTCAACGTCCGGTGCGCGGACAAGGCGGCCGACACCGTACGGCTCGATATCTCGATAACCGACCACGGGATCGGCATGACCGAGGAACAGATCGAGAAGGTTTTCGACGCCTTTACCCAGGCGGACGGTTCGACCACCAGGCAGTACGGGGGCACGGGACTCGGGCTCGCCATCTCCCGCCGCCTCGTACGGCTCATGGGCGGAGACATCAGCGCCGAGAGCGTTCCGGGGAAAGGCAGCACATTCCGGTTCGAAACCGTCTTACGGCGACAGGACGCGGATCGGGAGGAGGTCTTCGTTCTGCCAGCGGCTCTCCGGAACCGACGGACCCTGGTCGTGGACGACAGTGAAGCGGCCCGGCTTATTCTGGGCGATATGCTGAGTGCCTTGGAACTCGACGTCTCCACCGCGAGCTCCGGCGAAGAAGCCGTTTCCGTGCTTCAGCGTTCGGTTGGGGAGGGGCGACCGGTGGATCTTGTTTTCATGGACTGGAAAATGCCCGGATGGGACGGTATCAGCACGTCGTCGGTTATCAAAAACAACCGTACCCTTTCGGGCACCAAAATCATCATGATGACGGCATACGGCCGGGACCGGGAGGTGGCACGGGCCGAGGCGGCCGGAGTGGACGGCTTTCTCTTCAAACCGATCAAGCAATCCCTCCTTTACGACGCCATCATGGACGTTTTCGGCAAGGAACCGGCCGGCGTGGCGCCGGCGGGCGTCCGGATCCCACGGCGGGGTGAGCCTCCCCCGTCGGAGTTTTCGGGTTGCAGGGTGCTGCTCGTCGAGGACAACGCGATCAATCAAAGGGTCGCCCGGGAGATCCTGGAACACGCGGGACTCCGTGTAGACAGTGCCGGAAACGGGGTCGAGGCCCTGGCCGCGATCGGCTCGGCCGACTACGA
>CAYYSS010000501.1:0-1943 GCA_964474325.1 uncultured Nitrospirota bacterium | reverse complement strand
GGATACCCATTCCCCCGTGGCTCCCCCTGGCGGCCCTGCCGGTGGGGATCGGCATCGCCGTGGTATCGGGACATTTCCCGGTTCGTGAAGCCCTGCGTATCCCCGTATCCACGGTTCTCAGGGGGGAATGATGGCGTTTATCGAAGTTGACAAGGTTGTAAAGACCTATGGATCCACCGTCGCCCTCGACGGCGTGGAGTTCCGTGTGAACAAAGGGGAATGGCTGAGCGTCGTCGGCCCCTCGGGCTCGGGCAAAAGCACCCTCCTCAATATCCTGGGCGCCCTGGACGTCCCCACAGAGGGGTGCGTCAGGATCCACGGCGAAAACCTCTGCGCGTTTTCCGAAGACCAGCTTACACGCTTTCGCCGGGAGACCATCGGGTTCATCTTCCAGCAGTCTCATCTCGTGCCCTATCTCACGGCCGTGGAAAATGTGATGCTTGCCCAGTACTTTCACAGCCTCCCCGACGAAAAGGAAGCCGAAGACGTCCTGCGGCGGGTCGGGCTCGGGCACCGTCTCGACCACCGGCCGCCCCAGCTCTCGGGGGGGGAACAGCAGAGGGTCTGCATCGCCCGCGCCCTTACAAACAATCCCAAACTCATCATGGCCGACGAACCCACGGGCAACCTTGACCGGGCCAATTCCCGTATGGTGATGGAACTCATTCGGCGTATCTGGGAGGAAGAGGGTGTAACCGTGGTCCTCATCACCCACGACCCGTACGTGGCCCGCTGGGCAGGGCGTATTGTGCAGATCGAAGACGGCCGGATAACCGACGACCGGCCGAACGACCCGATCGACGCGACGGTCGACCCCCGCGAGGTCGCGGCCGAATAGAATAATGGACGAGTACGGGCGACACCCCTGCGGGGGAAATCTCAACCGCCGGGTAACGGACTGAGACCGTGGACGTCTACCAACTGGAGGTCTTCCTGGCGGTCTTTCGCAACCGGAGTTTTTCCCGGGCCGCGGAGCAACTCCATCTTTCCCAGCCCGCCGTGAGCGCCCACATAAAGAAACTCGAAGAGGAACTCGGCACCGACCTCTTCGATCGGATCGGCAGGAAGACGGTACCCACCCGTGAGGGAAACGCGCTGTTTCACCGGGCCGAACGAATCATCGAGCAGGTTCGGGACCTGCCGGCTGAGATACGACAAGAGAGTCGGGAGATCAGCGGACTGCTTACGGTGGCCGCGGCGAGTGTTCCGGGCTCGTACGTGGTACCCGGCCTGGCTGCGGAGTTTCGGAAAGGGTACCCCCGGGTGTTTTTCGAGGTAAAGATCCTCACCTCGAAGGAAATCACCGGCAGGGTACTCGATGGCGAGATCCTGCTCGGCGTGGTGGATACGAAACCCCGGGAAGGGGATCTTCACGTCGTTCACACAATCCGGGACGAGCTGGTCCTCGCCGCCCGGCCGGGCCTCCTGGAAAAAAAAGAAATCTCTCCGCTCCAGCTCTTTAAAATACCCCTTCTTATGCGCGAAGAGGGTTCCGACGCCCGGGAGAGTATGGAGCGACAGCATCTGCTCCACCGGGTATCCCTGAAGGCCTTGAACGTCACGGCGATTCTCGGCTCAACGGATTCAGTGAAGGAAGCGGTCAAGGCGGGCCTGGGTGCCGCGATTCTTTCCCGGTACGTCATACGCGACGAGCTGGCGGCCGGCCTCGTGGAGGCCGTGCGGATAAAAGGGGTGACCATGCGGCGGACCTTCTCGGTAATCGCGCATCGCAAACGGACCCTCCCGGCCCCTTACGCGGCCTTTATCGAATTTCTCGCCGATTGCGGAAAACGCGGGGAGGAAGATGTGAAACGTAAGAAGTGAGAAGTGAAAAGTCGGCAGTCGGCGGTCGGCAGGTTCGAATCACCATTCACGGCCGTTAAAACAATTCACCTTAACGTTGCAAAAGATTCTTGGAGAAGGGGCCGGCGGGATCAAAAAAA
>CAYYSS010000500.1:0-1953 GCA_964474325.1 uncultured Nitrospirota bacterium | reverse complement strand
CCGCGTAGCCGACGCTTTCCTCGAACCGGTAAACTACGTGACCCCCGCCGTCGACAGCATTGCCCTCCATGCGGGCGATACGGTAAACACGCTTTCGATCGACAGGGATACCTACGAGGCCATAAAGGCTCAGGCCCTGGACCCCTATCTTTTCATCCGGAATGCGTACGTGCAGTCCCGGGCCGAAAAAGTGGAGCAGTAACCTTCCCGCGGTAAAAAAATCAGGTCCGGCGGCCTCAAAAAAATCCGCACCATGGCATGAAGGATGGGCTATGGGCGAGGGGCGAGGTGCAATGGGCGGGGGAGAGAGGATGGTGAATTGTGAATGGTGAATGGTGAATTGAAACCGCCGACCGCCGACGGCCGACCGCCGACTTTTCACTTCCCCCGTCTACCTTCTCCTTTCCGGCTCCACCGTTACGGCCGTGGTAATATAAATGCGCGTCGGCCGGCCTGACAGCAGGTTCAGGGGGCCGGCAGATCCGGCTTTGGAGGAGACCGTGAAAAAGCTCTGCGTTGCGGGAATTGTTGCCGCGCTTGTGTTGGCCCTTGCGGTGCCGTATACCGGTGCGGCGTCGGGGCCGATGGCCGAACTGAAGACGTCCATCGATGCCTTGATCGAGGTTTTGAAGACGTCCGGGCAAGACGTGTCCGCCCGCCGGGAGAAGATACGGGACATCATCCGGGAGCGGTTCGATTTCCGGGCCATGTCCCAGCGGGCCCTCGGGAAGAACTGGAAGAAGGCGAGCAAGGAACAGAAGGATCGTTTCGTGGAACTCTTTTCGAGTCTCCTTGAGGCGACCTACCTGAACAGGATCGAGGCCTACACCGATGAGAAGGTCTCCTTCAAGAATGAAAAGATAAAAAAGAACCGCGCCGTAGTCGATACGGTTATCGTTACCAAATCGGCGGAGATTCCCATAACATACAAGATGTTTCAAAAGAACGCGTGGCGGGTCTACGATATCTCTATCGAAGGGGTCAGTCTTGTCCGCAATTTCCGCACGAGTTACGGGGAAATAATCGATAAAGAGGGCTTCCCGTCGCTCCTGAAACGAATGGAAGAAAAGGTGGCCGAGCGCGCGGCTTCGGCAGGGGGCGGCACTTGACCCAGATCTCCGAAGAACTTTGCCTCAGGATGAAATCCGAACTCAGCCTCTTTCGTTTCCTGAGCGAGGCGGACATGGCGGAACTGCCCTGTTTCTTCGATCTCATGGAGGTGGAAGAAGGCGAGACCGTGTGCCGCGAAGGGGATTCGTGCGAATTCCTCGCCTTTATCGTGGCGGGACGCCTGGAGATAAGGAAAGAGACGGAATTCAAGGGCAAGACGGTCATCCTCGGCGTCTATAGCAAGGGGTCCATCGTGGGTGAACTCTGTATCCTGGACAACGCTCCGCGGGCGATTACGGCCGTTGCCCTTGAGAAGACCACCCTCGTGGTCCTGAGCCGCGAAAACCTCGATAAACTGCTTGACGAACATCCGAATGTGGGCGTGAATCTCCTCAAGGGACTTATGCTCGCCGTTTCCATCCGTCTTCGGAAATCGTTCGACCGCCTGGCCGCGGTTTTCTGAGAGGGGTATCCGGCGGTTTTGACCCAACCCCTTCCGTATGAGATCGTACGTCGCGAGGATTTTTCTCCGACGACCTTTCTTCTCGAAGTCCGTCATCCCCAGATGGCCCGGGCGGCCCGGCCCGGGCAGTTTGTCATGGTGCGGAACGGGGAAGACGGCGAGCGGATTCCCCTTACGATCGCCGACTACGACCGGGAGGCCGGTACGGTAACCCTGGTGATACAAGCCGTGGGGAAGACGACCTGGCAAATGCAGGAAGACTGCCGTGCGGGTACGGCCCTCACAAGCCTCGTGGGGCCCATGGGGATGCCGAGCGTGATAGGATCCGCCGGTAAAGTCGTGTGCGTGGGCGGCGGGCTCGGCGTTGCTCCGGTGTTTCC
>CAYYSS010000499.1:0-1954 GCA_964474325.1 uncultured Nitrospirota bacterium | reverse complement strand
GCTACTCCCCAACCCTGCGGGAACCGCGCCAGGTATCGACTCTACTAAATACGGGGCCGGCGGCCTCAAAAAAATCCGCAACACGGCGTAATTATTTGGTTGGAACGACGGCGGGGCGCAGGTCTGAGAAGATGATGCGGGAATTCACGTTTCGTGGCGTTTGCCGTACAGAATCCGGACCCGTCCGCCGTTTCAGGAGTGTTGTAGCCGTGCGTATTTTCTTGATCCCGCCGGCCCCTTCTCCAAGAATCTCTTGCAACGTTAAGGTTCATTGTGAGAAAAACCTTGACAACATCCCTGTTTGGTGATATGAATTAGATAGGACCATGTGAGAGATGCGAGGCCGGGTTCCCTAAAGAATTGGCGAACGCGGCAGTCTTTCGAAAAAAATCGGAAGATAAGAAATCGCATGACTCATATGGCCTTTTTTTGTCTCCTTGTGCCGGTCCGGCCTCTACTGGGTACAGATGAAACGTACATACCGGAACGGTACCGCCGGGTTGCGTGCTACCCGGGGAAAAATAAACAATAAAAGAAGTAAGATACGGTAACCCGGGTTTTGTGCAGTGTTTCGTAACCCTGCTGTGGCCGGGTGAGAAATCCGGGTTAATCGCCCGCGCCCGGAATCAACGTGTTGAGGGGCGGGAACAATACAGGTCATTAAAGACAGTATGCTCGGGGAGGGAGGTTTTCACATGCGTTTTATCGGTATTCTTGCCGGAGTATTGATTGTTGCCGGTATTTACTCGGGATGTTCAACGCCGACGAATTCCGGAAAACCCATCACGATAACGATCTTGTCGCCGGAGCCGATTATGGGCGAGGAGATGCAGTTGGGCTCTACGGTCCGACTTGAACTCGGCCTCAAGAGTGTACGGGGCTCTGCCGTGGACGGTGTGTCGGTGGTTATGGACCTCAAACCGAAGACCGGGGACGCCCAGGGCGAGCTGGTGTATACGTCGGTCTATGATCCCGAAGGAACACCGGATGCGGAGGGTAAATTACTGGCGGTTTTTTTCTTCCCGGGGACGAAATTTACGGGTGCCGGTGAGGCAAACGTTTTTCTCGCACAACGGGGGGCAGATGAGCCTCGAAGTGCCATGATCAGCAATATCCTCACGGTGGACGTTACGTTTTAACCTGTTGGGATCACAAAAACGGACTCGGGCGCCCGCCGGCTGTTCAGCGCCGGGACCCGTTACGTTCCCCCGTGTTCTTCGCCGAGTTCCTGCGGGGCGGGCGTGTGCCCGTCATTACCGAAACCGAGAAGTCCTCGAATATCCTGCAACACCACGTAGAAGGCCGGGATCAGAAGCAGGGTAATCCCGGTGGCAAACAGGATTCCGAAGGCGAGACTTATGGCCATGGGAATCAGAAACTGGGCCTGCACGCTGGTTTCGAGAATCATCGGCATGAGCCCGAAGAATGTGGTCAGCGACGTGAGAAGGATAGGGCGGAATCGGCGCTGGCCGGCCTGCAGGAGCGCGTCCATGATGGGTGTGTTTTCGGTTCGCCGGATACTGTTTACATAGTCGATCAGGAGAAGCGAATCGTTGATCACCACGCCCGCAAGGGCGACGATCCCGAAAAGGCTCAGGATGGAAAGATTAAACCCCATGATGAGATGTCCGACGATGGCACCGATAATACCGAAGGGGATGGCGCTCATGATGAGTATCGGCTGGCTGTAGCTCCGTAAGGGTACCGCGAGCAGGGCGAAGATAACAAAGAGTGCCAGGAGGAACCCCCGTTTCATGCTGGCGATGGACTCGCCCTGTTCCTTCTGCTCTCCTTCCATGTTGAACGTGAGCCCCGGATAGTCCTGCTCGAGTTCCGACAGGACCCCCTGTTTCATATCCCGGAGGATCTCCGCGGTATTGGCCATCTTGCTGTTGACGCTGGCGGTGACGTTGATGACCCGCTCGTGATCCCGGCGGCGAATCGTCGAGTAGCC
>CAYYSS010000498.1:0-1960 GCA_964474325.1 uncultured Nitrospirota bacterium | reverse complement strand
GTTATCGGCCACGCGGGCGACGAAAGCGTCCGAATCCGTCCCGCTTGCGGGAAGAGACACAGCCAGGGTCTGGGAACCCCGGTAGCCGCCGGTCACGAAAATCGAGCCGTCGACGTCCGCCGTGATACCGTTTGCCCAGATATCGTCGGCGGAGGTCCCGCCCGAAGAATCAAGTATCCACTTCCACTGGGGATTCGGGTTCTGGAGCGGGGTGATCGCGGACGAGTTGGTCTTTTCCTCAACGAGTTTCGCGACAAAGAGATCCGTTTCCCCGTCGTGCGCCGTCGCCGTCAGAACGTTTGCCCCATCGTCGAGTGTAAGATCCTGCTCGAAATAGCCTGCAACATAAACTATATTCAAGGTCTTATACGGGTTCGTCGTGTCAACGTGAACGGCCAGAGCCTTGATTCCGTCCAGACTCAGCATTTCAGGATATAACGTATGCCTTCCACCGCCGGACAGGGCCCATTCCCACTGCCCCGCAGGGCTCAGCTTCGCGACAAAGGCATCCGTATCGGCCCGGGGAACGCCGGCCGGCCACTCGCAATAGTCGGTTCCGGACTGCTGAACGCACGTGAGCCCTCCCTTGCACTGATGGTCCGCGTCACAATCACCTTCCCCTTCTCGACATAACGCGCATCCTGACGTATTCGGTTCCCATACACCGGGCCATGGAGGGCTATGGTTGCAGTAGGAACCATCTCCGGGCGACAAGGTCGTGCAGGTATTCGGATCGGGATCTTTCGCCGCAAAAGAAACCGTCATGCCCGCCGTAAACGCGAGATCCTGTTCGAAACTCCCGCCCACGAAAACCTCGCCCGAGGTGTTGACCGCGATGGCGTTGCCGTAAGCCTGGGACGTGTTCGTCGCAGCGTTGACCCAGAGCCAGTTTCCATTTGTGTCGAGCTTGGCGACGAACACGTCCCACTGCCCCTGGGATGCCATACTGAAACTTCCGAAATCGGCATCCGTACCCCCGAACTTTCCGGTTACATAGACGTTTCCGTCGTCGTCCACCGCGATGGCGTCCGCCGTATCGTCCCAGATATCCCCCGCCCGGCGGGCCCAGAGCCAGGCGCCCGCGGCGTCGAGTTTCCCGATAAGGATCTCCTGCCGCCCCCGGGACGTGAGCGACTGGCAATCGCTCGACGGCGCAGACTGGGTGCAGGCGCCGAGGGAAATCGTCCCCGAGAAATATCCCGCGACGTAGACGTTGCCGGCGGGATCAAGAGCAGTTGCCAGGATCGCGTCGTCGCCCGTGTCACCGATACTGTGGGGCCAGCCGCTGTCGGCCGGGGCGATGGTCGCAAAACCCGCAAGAAGGGCGCCCGCAAGCATCAGTATCAGCCATGCGCGAAACGTCCGGAGCATCATTCCACCTCCACGCGGTCTCATCAGTTCAGCCCTCCCACGTCGCTTACCCGGTTCAGGTAAAAAATCCCGCTCACCTTGATGGGATTGCGGTGGAGCCCCTGCAGCCTCTCTTCATAGGTCCCGCCCATCATATTCGCTCCCCATTCCGGCGGACTCCCCCCGCCCGGATCGGTCGGCGAAAACGTAAACGTCATATCACGTACGATCTCGTAAACCTCGCCGTACTCCGTAACCTGCGATCCGTCCGGGAGGTGAAAAACCAGTTGCGGCTCAGGCCCTCCGAGGGCGTCCTTGGCGTCGTGATCCGGATGGTAGCGGTGAAGAAAGGGATTGGTCGGCAGGTCTCGCCCGACCACGATATGGGCCGACAGCGAACCACTCACCCCGAAGGCCCCTGACATACCGACCGCGTTACCCGCGAAATCGTAAGCCGCCGTACTCAGGCGCGGACAGAAGGGTTCGCCCGCAAGGAGGCGGGCGCAGGAATACTGAGGAATCTGCAGTTCGTCCGTAACGAGCACCGGGGCCCCCTGCCCTCCGTTTCCCGCCGGATCCCACATCTGGATCACGTCTTTGAGAAGCCGTA
>CAYYSS010000497.1:0-1962 GCA_964474325.1 uncultured Nitrospirota bacterium | reverse complement strand
GAAGAACGTACGGGCGGGACGGTCTCCCCGTTGACGCATTATAGAGATCGTCCCGCAGGGCGAAGACGGCATCGAATCCGTTCCCCGTGGCCGAGGGGAAGAGTGCGGCATGTTCCTCGTTCGGGTTATAGCCGGGAAGATTCGGGTCCGCCTGGCGGTAAACCCTGGCTTCCGGGAACACGGCCGGGTCCAGGGGCGGCTGTCCAAGGACGTCCGAACCGAGCTGTGAGGCGATAATGATCTTATCCGGGTCCGCGGGCCAGGTACAGGCGTAACGGACGGGGTGTACCGGCCAGCCGATTCCCGTGACAACGTCCGTCTCGTACCAGACGACGACCATGTCGTGTCCCTCGGACTCCGGCGTCAGATGGGTGTCGGTCCGGGGAAAACCGCCGTTTACCGGAATGATCGGTCCGGTGCGGCGGCCTCGGTCGTAGGCCGGACTGTTCGACGCCCCGTCGTAATAGGCCTTCGTAAAATAGACGTAGCCGTTTTTCCCCTCCGGATCCATGTGAACGGTCCCCGAGGGCGGCGCGAGTCGCTCGCCGATCGTACAGGGGGCGTCGTCGACCAGACGCGCGGGATCGTCCCAATAGACGGTCTTTACCACGGTAAAGGCCGGGGAATGGGTCGTAAGATCCGCGCCTCCCACGCCGTAGCGCAGTACGGTGTACCCCTCGCTGTTTACACGGAGAATCTTCGACCCGGTATCCGCATCAAGGGGCGGCGCATCGGAGGCGCCCGTCTCCGTGTATTGAATGCCGGTATAGGTGTTATTCGCCGTGGGCGGCTGGAGAACCACCGGCACCCCCGCGATATGGATCTGCGGCGTTTCGGGCCACCGGCTTACGCCTACCTGGACCACCCGCTCCAGGTTCGTGAGGTCCGTGGAAACACGCCAGCGAAGAAGTGCTTCGGTGGGACGTACGGCGTAGAGTTTCTTATCGAACTCGCTCCAGTAGAAATAATTGTCGCCGTCGGCCGGAATCACGTACTCCGGTTTCATGGCCACGGCCCCCGGCGGGCGCGGGACTTCCTTGCCGACGGTCCATTCCTCGGTCTCGCGCCACTGTCCCGTGAGGTCCAGGCTTGCGACGAAGCCGTCGGTTCCGCCGGGCGAAAAGAGGAGCTTCCCGCTCGAGGGTTCCGGTTTGTCGGCGTAGAGCGCCTGTACCTGGGCGGGCGTCAGGGCATTGCCCACGGCGAGCTTCGCAATCATGCCGTCGAAATAATCGTTGACGGCATCATTGGAGAATCCCACCGCAACACCGGTCTGCCAGTTAAAGTCGGACGTGGTAAACGTGCCCGAGGCCCGCTCGAGGCCGTCTACGTAGAGCTTCTGCACACCGGCCGCACCGCCGAAGGTATTGACCACGTGGTGCCATTTGCCGTCGGCGAGATTCATCCCGAGCGCCCGTATGACGTCGTTTGGTCCGGAGCTGTGCCAGACCCGGGTCGTGAGTACCCCGCCGCTCAGGTAGAGGTGCCGGTCATGCCCCGACGTGGCGGGCGGCGCCGTGTTTACAACGCTGAAAATTCCCGCGTCCGGATCCGTTGTCTTAAACCAGAGCGAAACCGAATAATCGGTCTCGCTCACGTCCATGGGGCCGTAGACCGCCTGGTTCTTCGTACTGTCGAACGCCATGGACCCGCCCTTGACGAGACTCGTAACGGCGCTGTACGACCCCGCAACGAATGTGGTTCCGCCGGGGTCGGTGGCAATCCCCATGCCCGTATCCGTATCGAAAAGCCCGCCCCGGCTGAGCCAGTCGGGCGTCCCGTCCCCGGCCGCGAACCGGCCGACGAAGACGTCGTCTGCCGTTCCCTGGGACGCAACCGGATCGACGCCTCCCCCGCTTACGGCGAGGGTTCCGCGGAAATGTCCCGTGACATAGACCGACCGCTCGGCCCCGGGCCGCCGGTCAATCGCGATTCCCCGGCCCTCCGCAAGACCGGAACTGT
>CAYYSS010000496.1:0-1963 GCA_964474325.1 uncultured Nitrospirota bacterium | reverse complement strand
TTTTTGATCCCACCGCCCCCTTTCGCGGGAATTCTTTTGCAACAACAGGGTTTACTTCTCCCTACCCCACCAGCCGCTGGCAACTATCCTTTGCTTGCGGGTGAAGGACAAACGGCCGTTCTATCCGGAAACCGGCCCGACCGGCTTTTGCCGCTTCGACGTATACGAGGCAGGGAGGATAATCCAGGGAGTGGTGGGCAAAACGTGCCCGTTTCGGTTCCAACCTGTTGCGGCGCAGGTTTTCAAAGAGAGCCGGGAGGCGGTCCGGTGTAAAGACGAGACAACACCGCCCCCGGTTTCGGAGAAGCCGGGCGGCCGCCGACAGCCATTCGTCCAAAGTAACCGTTTCCTCCCGCCGGGCCCGGTTTCGTTCGGGGTTCGGCGAGGACCGCCCCGCCGTTTCCCGGCCGAAAGGAGGGTTGCCGAAGACAAGGTCGTACGTCCCTTCGGTCAATGGCCACGGGAGGTCCCGCACGTCGCCTTCGACAATCCGGATCCGCTCCTGCAATCCGTTGAGTTCCACATTGCGTCGCGCAAGTTCTGCAAGCCCTGTCTGTATTTCAACGGCATCGATCGTGCCGTTTTTCCGGTGGGAGGCAAGGAGAATGGCGATAACGCCGGCCCCTGTACCAAGCTCTGCGGCCTTTTGAAACCGTTTTTCTCCGGCACAGGCGGCCAGGAAGGGGGCCTCGGTCCCGAAACGGTATCCCTTGCGTCGCTGGTAGAGCCGCACGTCGCCTATGGCATCCAGGGTGCAGTCGTCGTTGGCGTTCAGCGACACGTGCCCTCACGAAGGTGCCGACATGATATAAAGCACGACGCAGTATCCGAAGAAAACAGTACAGAGGATCACACCCTGGATCCGCGAGATTGTTCGCGGACCCTTGCCGCCCACGGCCATGCCGATCAGCATAAGGGTCACGGCCACCATAACGGGAAAGTCGCGGAGAAGCATCTCGCGTTCGCAGGCGCCGGGACGGATCAACCCGGGAAGAGCGAATACGGCGAGGAGGTTGTACATATTCGATCCTACAACGTTACCCACGGCAATATCGTGCTGGTTCCTGACGGCGCTCACCACCGAGGCCGCGAGTTCGGGCAGGCTCGTACCGAAAGCAACGACGGTAAGTCCGATCACCAGGTCGCTCAGGCCCGCCGAGCGGGCAAGGCCCACGGCGCCCCACACCAGAATCCGGGAACTGACGAGGAGGACCAGAAACCCGCCGCCGAGCCTCAGGATTGCCCCGGCCATGGACATCTCGGCGGGGATTTCCTCGGCGTATTCCGCTCCCAGAGGATCGCAGGCGCCGTCTCCCTGTTCGGGGGGGCACACCCGGGATTGTTTGCCCTGGTGGACCATCCAGTAGATAAGCCCTCCGAGGCCCAGAAGAAGGACTGCCCCGTCGCACCGGTCCAGGTTTCCGTCCACCGCCAGGAGAAACGCCCCGGCCATAATGCCGAGCAGGATCGGGAACTCCCTTCGTATAAGGCGCGAATGCACGGTAAGGGGTTTGATCGTCGCGGTAAAACCGAGTACCAGAGCGATGTTGGTGATATTGGACCCGAGGGCGTTGCCCATGGCAAGGCCCGGGTTTCCCCGCCACGCGGCAACGGCCGACACGAGGACTTCGGGCGCCGAGGTACCGAACCCCACGATGGTAAGACCGATGATCAGGGGCGATACCCCGAGATTCCGCGCCGCCCCGGCGGCGCCCGCAACGAACCGGTCCGCGCCCCAGATGAGCAGGGCGAAACCTCCGAGGACGGCAAAGGCAAAAAACGGTACCGAATTCAGTTCCATTACGGGGGAGGCGCGGTGCCGCGCGGCGAAAGCGGCGCGGAAACGGTGTGGGGTGCGTATTCCATGGTTGTTTGCCTTACAGTGGCATAAAATACGGGACCGGCGGTCTCAAGAAAATCCGCAACACGGCATAAAACAAGGTTCGGGGTTCCGGGTTCAAGG
>CAYYSS010000495.1:0-1973 GCA_964474325.1 uncultured Nitrospirota bacterium | reverse complement strand
GGGCACACGATAACCCCCGTGGTCCGACGTCCGGTCGATTCCGACGGGGCGGGGACCGTTGTCCGATGGCACCCCTCCCGCCGGGAGATCGACCACGACGGTCTCGAGGGGCACGACCTCGTTATTCATCTGGCGGGGGCCAATATCGCCGGGGCCCGATGGACCACGGAACGCAAGAAACTCATTCGACGGAGCCGGGTCGAGGGCACGGCCTTTCTTGCCGAGACCCTGGCAGCCCTGAAAACACCTCCCCCGCTCTTTCTCAAGGCATCGGCCATAGGTTTTTACGGAAACCGGGATTCCACCGAGGCAGTGGATGAATCGTCACCCCCGGGCGAGGGTTTTCTTCCTGAGGTCTGCATAGAATGGGAACGGGCCGCGGACCCCGCACGTGCGGCGGGAATCCGGGTGATCGATATGCGTTTCGGGATCATCCAGAGCCCCGGCGGCGGCGCCCTCGGGTCCCTCCTGCCCATCTTCCGCTTGGGGGCCGGCGGAAGGATCGGAAGCGGCCGCCAGGTGATAAGCTGGATCGCGCTCGGGGAGATCGGCCCGGCAATCGAGCATTGTATCAAGCAGACCGATCTTTCCGGACCGGTCAATTTCGTCTCGCCCCAGGCCGTGACCAATGCGGAATATACCCGAATACTGGGCCGCGTGCTCCGGCGGCCGACCATATTCCCCGTACCCGAGTTCGCGGCCCGGACCATGTTCGGCGAGATGGCCGAGTGGCTCCTGCTCGGCGGCGCACGGGTACTGCCGGGACGCCTCGAACAGTCCGGGTACCGTTTCACGTTCCCGGAATTGGAAGGCGCCCTGAGGAGCATGCTCGCCGGCTGACCCGCGGGCCGCGCGCCTGCCGTCCGTTCACGAAATCGGTATAGTAGTACTATGTCACTGCAAGGTCTACAACCCTATCCCTGCCTGCGCCGATGATCGACGAACTCATCGTCCGGATCACTGCGGAGATTTCAACACTCCACGCCTTCGACGCCCTCACCATAGGGACGCTTGCGGCCCTGGAAGGGATCCTGTCGGTGGACAACGCCCTCGTGCTGGCTATCCTCGTCCGGGGCCTCGGGCCCGCTCAACGGAGGCGGGCCCTTACCTACGGCATCGTCGGTGCCTTTGTCTTCCGTTTCATCGCGTTGATCTTTGCCGTTCACCTCATGCGTTTCGTGGTCTTCAAACTTATCGGCGGCGGGTACCTGATTTATCTGGCCATGAAACATATGTTCTTTTTCCAGAAAGAAGACGCCCATCAGCCGAGAAAAAGCGTGGGGGCGAGTTTCTGGAAGACCGTGGCCGTCGTGGAACTCACGGACGTGGCCTTTTCCATCGATTCCATTACCGCCGCGGTGGCCATGACGGACAAACTGATCGTGGTATGGATAGGGGGGATTCTCGGTATCATCTTTCTTCGCTTCGCCGCCGGCCTGTTCGTAAAACTCCTGGACCGCCTCCCGCGGCTTGAAGACCTTGCCTACCAGCTTATTTTCTTCGTGGGCGCAAAGCTTGCCCTCGAGGGGTTTCACATCGAGATCGGCCACGGGATCTTCTGGCTGATGATGGGTATCATCGTTGTCCTGGGCTCGGCCCTGGT
Organism: uncultured Nitrospirota bacterium; assembly: GCA_964474325.1. Classification (GTDB taxonomy): domain Bacteria; phylum Nitrospirota; class Thermodesulfovibrionia; order SZUA-242; family CAYYSS01; genus CAYYSS01. Next base: position 370 of record CAYYSS010000495.1, on the reverse strand, counting down.
GTACCGGGATTACTACCAGCGAACCACGAAGAGCCGTTATCATGACCGTCTTCTGACCCAGGTCAAAGAGGGGTCCTTGTCGGTCAACGAACTCGTTGACCTGGACTACGTCCCCCGGGACGTTATGCGCTACCTTCGGGAGGAGGGATATCTCACGTTGAACCTGTCGGAAGACAGGCCGGAAGGGTCCCAAGGCGGCCTTGGAGCCGCAACCGGGGAGAAGGGAGAAGAAACAAGGAAAACGGGAGAGGGGAGAAGTCAGAAGTAAACCTTACAGTTGCATAAAATACGGGGAACTTTTGCAACGTTAAGGTAACCCATTAGAGTGCCCCGTGTCAAGGCCGATAAAACCCCTATCCCCGCCTCTCTG
>CAYYSS010000494.1:0-1986 GCA_964474325.1 uncultured Nitrospirota bacterium | reverse complement strand
CGTGTTGCGGATTTATTTGAGGCCGCCGGCCCCGTATTTTATGCAACTGTAAGATAGACTCTACCGCCCGGTGAAGCCCAGGCGGTCTTTGATGCTTCTCGCGGCCTTCCGGCCGGCTCCCATCGCCCTGATGACGGTCGCGGAACTGGTAACGATATCCCCGCCGGCAAAGACGTTTTCAATGGAGGTCTCGAGTTTGTCGTCGGTCTTTATGTACCCCCGTTCGTCAAGCGCCAGGTTCGAAGTCTGTCCCATGATGGGATTGGCGTTCGTTCCGATGGCATATATCACCGTATCAAGGGCGATATCGTGTTCACTGCCGGGGACCGGCGTGGGACGCCTGCGGCCCGAGGCGTCGGGATCGCCAAGTTCCATCCGCACACAGCGGATACCGACGACGTTGCCCTTCGCGTCGCCCAGTATCGCCACCGGTGCGGTAAGCCAGCGGAATTCCACGCCCTCCTCTTCCGCATGCCGGAGTTCCTCCCGGCGAGCGGGGCTTTCTTCCCGGCTTCGCCGATAGATACACGTAACCGTCTCGACCCCCCCGAGCCGCCGGGCCACCCGAAGGGCGTCCATGGCCGTATTTCCCGACCCGATGACGGCGACACGTCGGCCGAGGCCGAGGGGGGTATCGACACGCGGGAAGGCCCGCGCCTCCATAAGGTTCACCCGGGTGAGGAACTCATTGGCCGAAAACACCCCGTTCAAAGATTCGCCGGGGATCCCGAGAAACGACGGGTGCCCTGCACCGGTCCCGATGAAAACCGCGTCGAACCCCATTTCCGAGAGTAACTGCTCGATCGTAAAGAGTCTGCCGACCAGGGTATTGCATTCGATTTTGACACCCAGGGCCTCAAGGCCCCGGATTTCCGCATCGATCACGGAATTGGGAAGTCTGAACTCGGGAATCCCGTAGCGTAAGACACCGCCCGGTTTGTGCAGGGCCTCGTAGATCACGACGTCACAGCCCGCCCGGGCCATGTCGGCTGCACAGGCAAGTCCCGCGGGCCCCGATCCCACGACGGCGATCCTTCGGCCGTTGGGCGCGGCCCGGTCCGCGTTCGTCCAGCCCTCGCGAATGGCCATATCCCCGATAAAACGTTCGAGGCGTCCAATCGCCACCGGTTCCAGGCGTTTTCCCACGGTACAATCCCGTTCGCATTGGTATTCCTGGGCACACACCCTGCCGCAGACGGCCGGAAGAAGGGTCGATGCCGCAAGAACGGCGTAGGCGCCGCGAAAATCCGGCTCACGGATTTTCCTGATGAACCCGGGGATATCGATCATAACGGGGCAGCCCGGCACGCAACCCGGGCGTTTACAGTCCAGACACCGCTCGGCCTCGTTCAGGGCCTGCTCCAGATCGTATCCCCCGGCCACTTCTTCGAACGAACGGACCCGCACTGCGGGGTCTACCTCGTTCATCGGGGTACGGGCCTGGGGAATATCCGCGATCGTGCGTTTCTTTGAACTCATGCGGGACCGGAGGGGGGATCTTTCAGAAGATTACATTTTTCCCGGTGGCGCAACCACTCCTCAAGGGCGGTGCGCTCCTCGGCGCGGAACCGCTTGAGCCGGGCCATGAGTTCGTCGAAATCCACCTTATGGCCGTCGAAGTCCGGGCCGTCCACGCACCCGAGTTTCATTTCTCCGCCCACGGTGACCCGACATCCGCCGCACATCCCGGTACCGTCCACCATAATGGGGTTCAGGCTCACCGTCGTCTTGATCCCGAGGGGCCGGGTGAGTTCCGCGCAGGCCTTCATCATAATCGGCGGACCGATGGCAAGGACCTCATCCACGTCGGTGTGGCGCTTGAGGGCATCTTCGAGGCCGTCGGTCACCCTGCCCTTGATGCCGTACGAACCGTCGTCGGTACACACGATGAGTTCGTCGGAAAATGACCGGAAGCGCTCTTCCCAGAACACAAGGTCTTTCGACCGGAACCCCACGATACCGATGACGTAGGCGCCGTTTTCCCGG
>CAYYSS010000493.1:0-1987 GCA_964474325.1 uncultured Nitrospirota bacterium | reverse complement strand
GCGGACGTACTCACGCGTCCTTCCTTTCCCGACGACGAGGTGGAGCGGGTCCGTCAACGTATCCTCGGGGCGATCCGGCAGAAAAAAGAAGACCCCGGCGCCGTGGCGGACGAGACCTTTCGCAAAGCGGTTTTCGGGGACCATCCCTATGGAAAACCCGTGGAAGGTTTCGCGGAAACGGTACCGGGTATTTCGAGGGACGATATTGCGGCGTTTCACCGGCGATATTACCTGCCGAACAACGCCTGGATGGCCGTGGTCGGGGATCTGTCCCGCACGGAATTCGACCGGCTTTTTACCCGCTATTTCTCGGACTGGAAGTCCGCCGACATCCCGACGCGGGCCGTGCCGGATCCGCCGAAGCCTCACGCGGAGACCGTGGTCGTGGATCGGGACCTGACCCAGGCTAATATCCGGGTGGGGCAGGTGTCGATCCCGCGGAATCACCCGGACTACTACGCCCTTTCCGTGGCTAACTACATCCTGGGCGGGGGCGGGTTCTCGTCCCGTCTCATGGATTCGATCCGCGACAACCTGGGGCTGGCCTACTCGGTGTATTCCTACCTCGACCCCGGACTTGGAACCGGGCTTTTCGTTGCCGGGGGGGAGACGAAAAACGAGTCCGCCCGCAGGGTGCTCATGGAAATCGACCGGGAGATTACCAGACTGCGGACGGAATCGGTCACCGACCGGGAGCTGGCCGACGCCAAGAGTTTCCTGATCGGCAGTTTCCCCCTGCGCCTGGACTCGACGGCGAAAATACTCCGCTTTCTCATCGCCGTTGAGTATTACGGCCTGGGCCTCGATTATCCCGACCGTTACCCCGGGATTATCGGTTCGATAACGGCAGAGGATGTCATGAACGCCGCACGGAAACACCTCCATCCCGACCGTATGACCCGCACGGTTGTCGCCCGGAAACAGGATGCCGGACTGTAGACCCCGACACGGACAAGCCGCGTCAGGGGACGGGAATCAGACTCACGTCTTCCTGCCTTTCACGTCTCCCGTCTTCCCTTTTCCGTCTACCCGCCTCTCCCCTCCTCTCGCCCCTTGCCGATAGCCTATAGCCCATCCTTCATCCCCTTGCCTCTCGCCTGCGCCCGCGGGCGTCAATCGCAAGCTGTAGAAGGAGCATGAGAAATGCGGGCTAAAGCCACCCCTTCCGGATGCCGTTAAGAAAGACAGCACGGGAGAGAACCACAACCTTCGGAGGCATGCAGTGGACATAGCTACAATTATCGGCATCGTCGGCGCCCTCGGCCTGATAATCGGATCGATCCTCATGGACAGTCCGATCTCTGCCTTCATCAATATTCCGGGAATATTAATCGTGGTGGGGGGCACCATCATGGCAACACTTGTCATGCAACGCCTTAACGTGGTGTTAGGAGCGATCAAAGTCGCTATGAACGCCTTTTTCATGAAGTCCCAGGCCCCCGAGACGATTATCAAGACCATCGTAAGCCTGGCCGGGAAAGCCAAAAAGGGTGGCCTCCTGGCCCTTGAAAAGGAAAAAATACCGAACCGTTTTCTCTCCCGCGGAATCCGCATGGCCGTCGACGGCGTGGAAGTGGACGAGATCATCGGGGCCCTGCGTATCGATCTCATCTCCCTCGTACGCCGCCACGAGACGGGCCAGAGTGTTTTTAAGTTCATGGGGGCCACGGCGCCGGCCATGGGAATGATCGGTACCCTTATCGGACTCGTAGCCATGCTCCGCTCCCTGAGTGATCCGGCCAGCATCGGTCCCGCCATGGCCATCGCCATGCTGACCACGTTTTACGGTTCGGTGATGGCATTCGTCATATTCAATCCGATTGCCGAGAAACTCGCCGACAGGACACTCCAGGAAAAAATCACCATGGAGATCATCATCACGGGGGTCGAAGGGATCAGCAAGGGGATGAGTCCGCGGATCCTGGAAGAAAAGCTCGCGAGTTACCTTGAACCCGGGAAACGGAAGTAATCCTTAATGTTGCAGAAG
>CAYYSS010000492.1:0-1989 GCA_964474325.1 uncultured Nitrospirota bacterium | reverse complement strand
GGTACCTCATGCCGCATTTTTGCCCCCCCGGCCCAAGGCGGCCTTGGAGCCGCAGACGAACGGGCACTCTTCCGACCGCATAAACCTCCTCGCAAACTGCTCGGAAGCCGCGGGCAAAGAATCCGCACCCCGCGGATCACCGGAAGACCTCGGCGCAGAGTTCCCCGAAACGCCCGAGATCGCGGCAGACCCGGATGCCCGCCTCTTCCATGGCGACGATCTTCGACTCCGCCGTCCCGGCGTTACCGCTCACGATGGCCCCCGCGTGTCCCATACGCCGCCCCGGGGGCGCGGTAAGCCCCGCGATAAAGCCCACCACGGGTTTCGAGACGTTTTCGGCCACGAAGCGCGCGGCGTCCTCTTCCGCGCTCCCGCCGATCTCCCCGACCATGACGATACCCTTCGTGTCCCGGTCCTGCTCGAACTCCGCCAGGCAGTCGATGAAGTTCGTCCCGTTGACGGGGTCGCCGCCGATACCGATGCACGTGGTCTGACCGATACCCTGGTTCGTCAATTGGTGGACGACTTCGTACGTGAGCGTGCCGGACCGGGAGACCACGCCGATGGGTCCGCCGGGGGTATGGATCGGCCCCGGCATAATCCCCACCTTGCACGCCCCCGGCGTGATAATCCCCGGGCAGTTGGGACCGATCAGCCGGGACCGCTTCGCGGCGAGATAATTCTTGACCCGCATCATGTCGAGAACGGGGATCCCCTCGGTGACGGCCACGATCAGCGGGATCCCGGCGTCGGCCGATTCCATGATCGCGTCCGCGGCGAAAGGCGGCGGAACGAAAACCATGGAGCAGTCCGCTCCCGTCTCCCGGACGGCCCGGGCCACCGTGTCGAACACGGGGATGCCCGCCACGTCCTGCCCACCCTTTCCCGGGGTTACCCCCGCGACAACATTGGTTCCGTACGCCACGCACTGCTCCGTGTGGAACCGGCCCTCCCGGCCCGTGATGCCCTGAACCAGCACCTTCGTGGTGTCGTCAACAAATATCGCCATGGCTTCTTATCCGTCTCCTACGCCCGGGCAATCTCGCCGATCTTTCTCGCGGCATCGTCCAGATCCCGTGCTGTCAGCATCCGGAGGCCCGATTCGGCCAGGAGCCGCCTGCCTTCCTCCACGTTGGTCCCCTCGAGCCGGATCACCACCGGAACCGTAATTCCGGTCTTCTTGGCGGCCTCGATCACCCCTTCGGCGAGCACGTCGCACCGGAGAATACCGCCGAATATATTGATAAACACCGCCTTGACCCGGTCGTCCGCCAGGATTATCCGAAACCCGTTTTCCACCATCTCCGTATTGGCGCCGCCCCCCACGTCGAGAAAGTTCGCCGGTTCCGCCCCGGCGTTCTTGATGAGATCCATGGTGGCCATCGCAAGCCCGGCGCCGTTTACCATATTGCCCACATTACCGCCCAGGTTGATGTAGTTGAGGTTGAACTTCGAGGCCTCCACCTCCACCGGATCTTCCTCGTCCACGTCCCGGCAGGCCCTCACATCGGGCTGGCGGTACAGGGCATTGTCGTCGAAGTCCATCTTGGCATCCAGGGCGACCACCGCGCCCTGCGCCGTAATCACCAGGGGGTTGATCTCGAGGAGCGAGCAGTCCCGGGAAACGAAAACCCCGTAAAGCTTCTCAACGAGTTTAATGAAATCCTTAAGGACCGCGACCGGAAGCTCGAGGCCGTAGGCCACCGCGCGGCAGTGATGGGGCTGCACACCGAGAAGGGGATTTACGGAGACCTTGACGATCTTGTCCGGATCCTTCTCCGCCACTTCTTCAATGTCCATTCCCCCCGCGGTACTGGCCATGATGACGATCTGCGCGCTCCCCCGGTCGGGAACGATAGACAGGTAGAGTTCCCTGTCGATGTCGAGTCCCTGCTCGATCAGCAGACGGCGTACGGCCCTCCCATCGGGGCCGGTCTGAGCCGTCACCAGGGGTTTTGCCAGGATATCCGCGGAGTGGCGCCGGACTTC
>CAYYSS010000491.1:0-2000 GCA_964474325.1 uncultured Nitrospirota bacterium | reverse complement strand
GGTGTCCACTGGCTCCTTATGGGCCTGGCGGTTGGCGTGGTTCTACCTTCTGCCTCGACCGCTCAGGACATTGTTCAACAGCGTATCGAGATACCATCGTCGCCGAACCCGGTGGGTTCCGGCGCCCGTGCGCTCGGCATGGGGGGCGCCTTTATCGCCGTGGCCGACGATGCGACCGCCGCCTCCTGGAACCCCGCGGGTCTCGTGCAGCTCGAGCGGCCCGAAGTCTCCCTGGTGGGTGCCTACGTGGCGCGGCGACAGGAAAACACCTTTACGTTGACACCGGAGGCCGACGGCACCGAGAACGTAACCGATCCGGGGGTCAATTATCTGAGTGCCGTCCTCCCGTTAAACGTTCTCGGGCATAATGCTGCCCTCGCCCTCACCTATCAGAACCTCTATGACTTTACGGCGGAGGGAGGGTTCAGCCTTTTTCAGGAGTCCGACGGGTTTACCGCGAATCAGGACATACGGTTCCGTCAAAGCGGCGACCTTTCGGCACTGGGGCTTTCCGGGGCCGTCCAGGTACTTCCCACGTTTTCAGCCGGGCTTACCCTCAATATCTGGGATGATGGATTGTACGAAAACGGCTGGCGGACCTCGAGTCGATCCGCCGGTACCGGAACTGTCGCCGGCAGGCCCTTCACGGTAGAGTCGTCGCTCCGGGACGAGTTTTCCTTCGAGGGGGTAAACGTCGTCCTCGGGTGCCTGTGGCAGGCCGGGCCGTCACTTTCGGTGGGGGCCGTTTACAAAAGCGGTTTCAGTGCAAACCTCGCTCACACCAGCCTGTTCGAGCAGAAGATATCATTTGCCGGCGCCGATGGCCCCCCCGCGCCGGAACGAACGACTACCCGGACCGGCGAAGATCTGCAAATGCCCCCCTCCTACGGTCTCGGCGTGGCGTACCGGCACTCGGACCGGCTGACGATTTCGGCGGACCTCTACCGCACCGAATGGGGTGAACTGATCTTGACGAACGCCGACGGCGTAGACCTCTCCCCCGTTACCGGCGAAGCACCCGGCGACGCGGATATTTCCGCAACAACCCAGGTCCGTTTCGGCGGCGAATATCTCATCGTAGCCCCTCGCTATGTACTCCCCCTCCGGGCCGGAGTGTTCTACGACCCGGCGCCGGCCAAGGGAAACCCCGACGATTTTTATGGTCTCACCCTCGGAGCGGGCTACGTAACCGAACGCTTTTCCCTCGATGCAAGTTACCAGTACCGGTTCGGAAACGGGGCGGGGGAATCGATCCTTCAGAACCTCGGGTTTTCCCAGGACACCGCGGAACACACCCTGTACACCTCCCTCATCGTCTATTTCTGACGTCCCCGGGGGCCTTCGGCTTATTCCTTTCGCTTCGAAACGCCTGCGGGCTGGGTCTGCAAGCGCTTGTAATGGAAGTTCCGGCCGTACAGGACACTCACGGGATTGTGCCCCGCCACCCGGTCTTTGACCCCCTGGGTCGTAACCGGCGCATCGGAGTATTTCAAAAACAACATGTCGTGCCCCACACGCAGACCGACGATCACGTTCTTCTCACTCCGTCGCCCCTTCGATCAGGGGCTTGAGACTTTCGGGGTCTTCGATCCCCTGGAGAATGGTATCGACAATAATACCGGAAAGGGCGTCGAGCCGGTGGAGGATGTCCGGACCTTTTTCACCGGCGATCACCCGATCCAGGGCATCTGCCACCCGGCCCCACTGCTCCCCGGCCGAACGCATTGCCTCCTGTTCCCGCTTTACCACCTCGGCCGCTGAGTCGTGTCCGTGGACGAGTGCGACGACGGCCGCGATAAGCGGCACATACCTGCGCATCTCTCCTTCGGTCAGCGGGAAGGCCCTGCGTGCGGAGCGTGCCAATTGGCGATATTCCACCACATCATCCGAGCGCCCCGCCTTATCGGCCAGATCCGCCAGGAGATCGTACGTGTCCCAGATCTCCGTGGGTCCCATACCCGGCCCGCCCTGCATGGCGACGACACGTTCCGCGCACTCCC
>CAYYSS010000490.1:0-2005 GCA_964474325.1 uncultured Nitrospirota bacterium | reverse complement strand
GATCGTGCCGATGTTCACGTGCGGCTTCGTACGTTCAAATTTTTCCTTCGCCATCGTCTCTCACCTCCGTGGTGTTCTTATTTCTCTCGTTATGGTCATCGTTAAACCCGGCGTTTTGCGTTCTACGCTCCCGTCACCTTGGCGATAATCCCCTCGGCGATATTCTTCGGGACCTCTTCGTAATGGGAAAACTGCATGGTATACGTAGCCCGGCCCTGGGAATTGGATCGGAGATCCGTGGCATATCCGAACATATCCGACAGGGGGACCTCCGCCCGGATCACCTGGGCCTTCCCCCTCTGCTCCATGGTCTGGATCCGGCCGCGGCGGGAGTTCAGGTCGCCGATGACGTCGCCCATATACTCTTCCGGGGTAACGACTTCCACATCCATCACGGGCTCCAGAATTACCGGACCCGCCTTCTTGGCCGCATCTTTAAAACACATGGACGCCGCCACCTTGAAGGCCATTTCCGAGGAATCCACTTCGTGGTACGAACCGTCGACGAGCGTCGCTTTCACATCTACAACGGGGTAGCCGGCCAGGATGCCCCCGTCAAGGGCCTCCCGCACACCTTTTTCCACCGGCGGTATGTATTCTTTGGGAACCGTCCCACCCACGATCTTGCTTTCGAAGACAAAGCCTTTGCCCATATCCTGGGGCTCGAATTCCATGACCACGTGACCGTATTGTCCCCGGCCGCCCGACTGGCGCACGAACTTGCTTTCGCCCCGGACGTGCTTCCGTATGGTCTCCCGGTAGGCGACCTGGGGCTTACCGACGGAGGCATCCACCTTGAACTCTCTCAAAAGCCGGTCGACGATAATATCCAGATGAAGTTCCCCCATGCCGGAGATAATCGTCTGCCCTGTCTCGTCGTCAAAGGAGGACCGGAAGGAAGGGTCTTCCTGCATGAGTTTTCCCAGAGAATGGGAAAGCTTTTCCTGGTCGCCCTTGGTTTTCGGCTCTATCGCGACGGATATAACGGGCTCGGGAAACTCCATGGACTCCAGAATTATCGGGTGCTGATCGTCGCAGAGGGTCTCGCCGGTCAGGGTCTTCTTGAGCCCCACGGCGGCCACGATATCACCGGCGGAGACTTCTTTAACATCTTCCCGCTTATTGGAATGCATCTTGACGAGTCTGCCGACACGCTCTTTGATGTCTTTATTTATATTGTGTACGTACGACCCCGCCGTTATGGTCCCGGAATAGACCCTGAGAAACGTAAGCTGCCCCACGAAGGGGTCGGTCATGACCTTGAACGCAAGGGCCGCCAACGGCTCGTCCGCCGAGGCCTTCCGGGCCACCGGGGCGTCCGTCTTCGGGTCAATCCCTTCAACCGGCGGCACGTCAAGGGGCGAGGGGAGATAATCCACTATGGCGTCGAGGAGAAGCTGAACGCCCTTGTTCTTAAACGCGGACCCACAGAAGACCGGCGTGATCCGCATCTCCACCGTACCCTTCCTGAGGGCCGCCTTGATCTCTTGTTCGGGGATATCTTCCCCGCCGAGGAATTTTTCCATCAACCCGTCGTCCACGTCCGACAGGGCTTCGAGCATTTTCTCCCGGTACTGATCGGCCTGCTCCCGGTATTCGTCGGCGATGTCTTCTTCGACGAACTTCGCCCCGAGGGTCTCGTCGTCGAAAATATAGCTCTTCATACGGACCAGGTCGATGCATCCCCGGAAACCGTCTTCCGAACCGACGGGAATCTGCACCGGTACGGGATTGGCGCCGAGACGATCCACCATGCTCTGCACGGCCGCGAAGAAATCCGCTCCCATGCGGTCCATTTTGTTCATGAACGCGATACGGGGCACTTCGTATTTATCGGCCTGACGCCAGACGGTCTCGGACTGGGGTTCCACACCGGCAACCGCATCAAAGGCCGCCACCGCCCCGTCGAGGACCCGCAGGGAACGCTCTACTTCGATGGGGAAATCGACGGGGCCGGGGGTATCGATAATGTTAATGCGGTGATTCCGCCAGGTACACGTGGTCG
>CAYYSS010000489.1:0-2019 GCA_964474325.1 uncultured Nitrospirota bacterium | reverse complement strand
AAAGCAATTCGAACGAAAATGCCCGATTTCGGGGAATTTAATCTGAAACACAACAATTCTGGTGGTTCTGGCCGACCGGGGAGAATATATTTTGCCGTGGACCGCTTATCTGGTGGAACAGCCGCATCGGCAACGAAAGCTGCAAAAGGAATATGAAAAATATTGCCGGAACAGGGGCTGAAAAGGCTGAAGCCGCCCTCAAAAGGACGGCCTCGTTACTCCTTCCACACATGGTGGATGAGCTGTATATGCCATCGGCGCAGAACAGGAGGAAGTCAAGGGTTATTTTCAGATGTCCATGTTGAAACTGCCCTGGTCGGTCTGTGCTTTTCCCCCTACGATCACCTCCGCCACCCGGCGGAGGGCTTCCACGTCGGCGGTGCAGTAGTCGAGGAGGAGATCCCTGGCCCGGCGGTCGCCCCGCCTCTTCCACGCGTTCCACAGGATGACCGCCTGGACCCCGTCGATACCCGCGACGTCCGGGGGGCGCGTGATCCCGCAGGCCTCTTCCACCCGGTCGAGACTACCCCGGAGGCCGGCGTGGTAGGCCACCCAGCGGAGGTCCACGTGGGGGCAGGGCAGGGCGGGTATGCGGTAGGCGTCTTCCACGAAGGGGATGTCGAAACAATTGCCGTTAAAGGAAACGAGGAGGTCAACCTCGTCCAGTAGGTCGAGGAATTCCTCCAGGTTTTCTCCCCGTACAAAGCGATGATACCGCCCCCGGTGAAAGCAGACCACCACGGTGATTTCGGCCTCGTAGCGCGAAAGGCCCGAGGTCTCGATATCGAAAAACGAGGTCCGGCCGAGGTACGTTCCCAGAATACGCCAGTGTTCCGCCGGCCGGAACCGCTCGACGAAAAAGCCGATGTCGTCGTTCCGGAAGGCGGCGTCGCTGGCCTCAAGCGCCCGGAGGGCCCGATCCAGGCGCGCTCCCCTGAGCGGAACCGCTTCCGGCCGTTTCATCGCATCCCGCCATGACCGAATCCCGGCCTCGTGGAGACGCCCGGCGGTCTTCGGACCGATTCCCGGAATATGGAGAAAGGTTTCGGTGATCAATGGAGCCGGTCCCGTTTCTTCTTGAGCATACGGGAGGCCCTGTCGAGTTTTCGCCGAAGCACAATCCGCTCCCGGTCTTCCGGCGGGGGGTTGACCGCGGCCTCCAGGGTCCGATCGAACATCCGGACCTCGGGCACGGTGACCCTGCCCGTAAGAAGCATGTCGATCAGGCTCCGGGTGCAGGCGACCGCGGCGTTCGATTCGATCATAAGACCGGTGACCTCTTCGTCTTCCACGCCCGGCGGCAGCGTCGGCACACAGGCGGGGCACCCCGCCGTACACTCGCACTCGCCGATAATCGTCCGGCAGAGGACAACGGCGTCCTCGAATCGTTCATACACCTTCTCCCCGTATCCCACGCCCCCCTCGACGGCGTCGTAGATGTAGAGGGTACTCTTCCACCGGTCGCCGGCCTCCCCGAGGGAGACGTCGGTGTGAATATCGGCACTGTCGCCCATACACAGGCTCGGCGCGGCCCGTTTGACGATATACGCAAGCCCGTAGAGGGCCGCACCGATATACCGGGGGTCTTCTTCCTTGAGCCGCTCCTGCCACGGCTCGGGCGGTACCATGCCCATACCGGTGGTCTCGTACCCGAACCGTGGGAGGGGGGCCCCCCCCCTTACACCCCCACCGCTCTTCCGGTATGGGACAGGGCGCCCTCCGTGGAGGTGAGCCTTCGCACGGTGAACAACCGCTACAGTCAGTTCTCGATCCGGCTCTCCTCGGCCCTGCAGTGGTTGGAGCCGGAGATTCGCGCGCGGTTGTCCCGGGTGATTCGCCGAGGCCGCTGCGATCTTCACGCAGTGTTGAGCACGGAGCCGGGGATGGGTGGCCGGTTGGTTGTGGATCATGATCTTGCAGCGCAGTATGAGCGGGTGATTCGGGATCTATCGGTGCGATTCGGGCTGGACGCGAGCCACGGGGTGATCGAGCTGCTCCGTCTGCCCGAGGTGGTGCGGT
>CAYYSS010000488.1:0-2026 GCA_964474325.1 uncultured Nitrospirota bacterium | reverse complement strand
CGGCACCCGCGCCCCGCAGGAACCGGCCCCGGATCTCCTCGATTCTACGTTCGATACTCCGCAACGAGTTTCGCCGTCCGGCGAGCCGCGTGGTGGCACCGTCGGAAACGGTCCCATCGTCTTCAAGGCAACGCTCCAGGGCAGAGCGGAGTTCGGGGATATCGCGCACCGTTGTTGTAAGCGCCGTGAGTTTCGGTGGTGAACCGTAATCCGCGATGCGCCTTTTCGCCGCCCGGGCCGCCCGGAGGAGATCCCGGACGTGGAGAAACTCCCTCGGGGAAAGAACGGCGCCCCGGGGCCGGAGCTTGTGGACAATAGAGGTGAGGTCAACGAAACCATCAACGCGGAGGGGCCTGCCGTCCTCCGAAAGGCGGATACACTCCCCGACCGCGTCCCGCACCGCCTCCGCCTCCTGTCGCCTCGCCCGGGGCGCGAGGCCGCGAATCCATTCCGCCCCCGGACCGGTAATCGCGCCGTCGGCCAGGAGGTCGAGAACCCGATTGAATTCAAGGACGTCTCGCGTATGTTGATCGATCAGCACGGGATCGTGAGCACGGCAGGCGGGACGGGGAGCAACCGAATCAAGCGCAACGCGGGAGCTTTGCGGCTTCCGGTTCCGCAGCAGGAAGGCCGTGAAAAAACCGGGCTAAAACAGAGCCATCTGATCCGTCGCCTGACGCGGGAAGGGGATGGGGTAATCATTGGTAAAGCACGCCGTGCAGTAGTTCTCGGGGTGCGCGATACGGCGGCGGAGCGCGTCCACGTCCAGGTATCCGAGGCTGTCGGCGGTTACGTATTTCCGGATGTCCTCCACACTGTGGGTCGAGGCGATCAATTCCGCGCGGGTCGGGGTGTCGATACCGTAATAGCACGGGCCCACGGTGGGGGGCGAACTGATACGCAGGTGTACTTCCCTGGCCCCCCCGCCTTCCCTGATCATCTTGACGATCTTTTTGCTGGTTGTACCCCGCACCACCGAATCGTCAACCACCACAACGCGTTTCCCTTCCAGAAGTTCCCGGACGGGATTGAGTTTGATTTTCACCCCGAAGTGACGGATGGCCTGTTTGGGCTCAATGAACGTCCGCCCTACGTAGTGGTTGCGAATGAGGCCGAAATCGAAGGCGATCCCCGATTCTTCAGCGTATCCCAGGGCCGCGGGCACCCCCGAATCGGGAACCGGGATCACCAGATCGGCCTCGACGGGATGGGTGCGGGCCAGTTCCCGGCCGAAACCTTTCCTGATACTGTTGACGTTTTCGTAGCCGAAGATATAGGAGTCGGGGCGGGAGAAATAGATGAATTCAAAGATACAGTGCGCCCTGCCGTTTGTCGGAAGGGCCTGAAACGATTGTAAGCCGTCGTCGTTTATGACGATCATTTCGCCGGGTTCCACGTCGCGGATGTACTCCGCACCGATCAGATCGAAGGCGCACGTCTCGGACGCTACGACCCAGGCCCCGTCGTACCGGCCCAGGGAAAGAGGACGCACGCCGTGGGCATCCCGAAGGGCGATCAATTCCCCTTCGGCCAGCAGGAGCAGGCTGAACGCCCCCTGGAGCCGTTTTGCCGCCTCGAGTATACGTGCGTGGAGGTCGCTCTGGTCGGAGTGGGCAACGAGGTGTACGAGGACTTCCGAATCGCTGTCGGATTGAAAAATGGCCCCCGCCTGCTCCAGTTCCTGTTTCAGCATCTCGGCGTTTACCAGGTTGCCGTTATGGGCCACCGCGATCTGGCCGAGGGCGAAGTTTACGAGGATCGGCTGGACGTTTTTCAGCGAAGACGAACCGGCCGTGGAGTAGCGGTTATGACCGATCGCCGACGCACCCGGGAGACGGCGCAGGCGTTTTTCCGAGAAGATATCCGCGACCAGACCCATGCCCCGCTCCAAGTGGAGTCCCTTGCCGGAGTAGGCGCAGATACCGGCCCCCTCCTGTCCCCTGTGCTGTAGTGAATAGAGCCCGAGGTAGGTCAGGTTGGCGGCATCTCGATGCCCATAGATGCCGAAAACGCCGCATTCTTCATG
>CAYYSS010000487.1:0-2030 GCA_964474325.1 uncultured Nitrospirota bacterium | reverse complement strand
TGACGAACCGAAGGGTAAGGGCGTAGGTTTTGCCCGATCCGGCGGATGCGGCCAGGGCTACATGTTTTCCGAGATCGAAACGGGGTTCCACGTTACGGCGCCTCCACGGAGACACCGATACGGCAGGAAAGGTCAAAGGGGCAGTGCCGGCAGTGGACCGTATCGGTCGTGTGGGTGAACGGGACGTCGGGATTGAGGATCTCCCCGAAAATCCCCGAGAGAATAGTACGAAAGGTTTCGAGAAAAGGCCGGGGGCCTTCGGCCGAGAGTTCGGGGTAATAGGGTACGAGCCGGAAATCCTTCTTCACGTCGTAATAACAGAGCTGGGCCTCGGCGGCCGCACTCCCCGTCTGCCACAGCAGTTCCATGTACATGGGCAATTGCAGGCGAAGGGGGAAAGGCTCCCGGTCGAGGCGGCAGTGGTTTTTCTGAGGAAGCGTGCCGGTTTTGTAGTCGACGATTCTGATCGCGTCGTCCCTGCGGTCGACCCGGTCTATCCGGCCACGGAAACGGACCCCTTCAGGCAACCTCGCTTCCGCTTCCCACTCCATGCGTTCAATGCGCCAACCCGCGCGGAAGTCCTCCACCTCGGCCTCGGAAAAGCGCCGGAGACGCGCAAGGAATGTATCGAGGGTGAACCGGGCCCCCGGGCTCGAGGCCAGCCGGTTCAACGCCCCGGCCCGGGCGGTGATGCACTCACGGAGGAGGGCGTGGTGTTTGTCCGGATCGTCGAAGGCCCGGTCGCCGTGGGATTCGTAAAGGAGCCGTACGGCGTCGTGAAAGATGCGTCCCAGGTCCGCCGGCGAAAGGTCCTTGTCGAGGGTATCAGGTTCGGGGAACCGGCAGACGTGTCGGAGGTAGAACCGGTAGGGACACGCGAGATATGTTTCGATGGACGATGGTGAAAAACAGATCTCTTTGAGCCGCGTTACAACCGCCGGGGATTTTCTTACCGGTTCGGGTTCGGGCGGCATGGTTTCTTTCGGGAAAACCCACGCACGGCTTTTCGCGAGGTCGTTACGGAGTTCATCGAAGGGGTAACGGGACTCGAGAATGATCTCCTCGAGGAATCGACTCCGCACACCGCGTTCGTCCGACGAAACGGATGACAGGTAAGCCCGTTTCGCGCCGCGAATGAGGGCATCGAAATAAAGGGCCACGAGCCGTTCCCGGTCGTCCGCCGTGGGAAGGCCCACCGCGGAACGGATCGCCGTGTTGAGGAAGAGATCTTTCGGACTCGGTTCCGGAATCAGGCCTTCATTCATGTCCACGACGATCACGGCGTCGAACGAAAGGCATCGTGTCTCGAGGAGTCCCAGCACCGGGATCGTACCCCCCCGGTTTACCGCCGTATACGAGGCTTTCTCGATAATCGAAAGGAGGAGATCGAGCCCCCCCCCGGCCGACGGGTGTGCAAAGGCCCGGTTAAGGGCGATACCCGCAAGCAGATCGAATAAACGGTCCCGGGCGCTCCGGGTATCCCGTCGCAGGCGGAGTTTTTCGCGGAATCCCGGTTCCAACCGCGTTTCGAGTCCATCGAGGTAGTCGATTGCAGAGCGGGCGGTCTCCCGGAGGGGAGCATTGGCGGAATGCTTCGGTGAAAACGCCGTCAGGATGTGTTCGATTTCGGATTGTATCCAGGGATCGTCCGCGAACACTTCCGGTGAAATGCTGAGGCGGCCTTCGTCCCGCACCCGGCTGCGGAGGGTGGAAACCGACGAGTATCCCGCGCCCCCGGACGTGTTGCTTACGAGAGGGTGCTCCAGAAACGCAAAGAGATCGTCGGCCGGGTAGCCGTCTTTTTCACTGTGCCGGAGGAGTTTTGCAATGCCTCGAAGGAGTGTTCCGTAAGGGCTGTCCCCGAGGCGGAGGCCCATACCGATATTGAAGGCCTCGCGGCCGAGGACCGCGGTCAGGGTTGTTACAAACCCGGGGTCGGGAAGCACCACGGCGATCCGGTCGTCGGGGATGCCGAGCCTCCTGCACTCGCTTATCGCCTCCGCCACGAAACCCGCCTGGCTCGCCGCATC
>CAYYSS010000486.1:0-2033 GCA_964474325.1 uncultured Nitrospirota bacterium | reverse complement strand
GATCACGATACTTCTTACGACCCACTACATGGAGGAGGCGGAGACCCTTTCGGATGTCACCTTGATCATGGACCAGGGGAAACTCATAGACGTAGGCCCTCCCCGGGAACTCCTCGGGCGCCATTTTCCGGACAGCATCCTTCAGGTTCCGGAAAACGGCGAGATTATCCGGTGGCTCGACGAACGGCGGGTGTCCTATTTCAACGGCTACGGTCAGGTGGCGGTTGAGGCCGACCGGGATACCGCCGAGGCCTTTATCCGGCGGTTCGCACCGACGGACTACATTCTCAGGGCGCCGAATCTCGAGGACCTTTTTATCAAGTTTACGGGGAAGAGCCTATGATCGGATCGGCCCTCTTTCACTGGCAGACCCGGGCGGTCCTCA
This sequence comes from uncultured Nitrospirota bacterium, assembly GCA_964474325.1. Taxonomy (GTDB): domain Bacteria; phylum Nitrospirota; class Thermodesulfovibrionia; order SZUA-242; family CAYYSS01; genus CAYYSS01. The sequence goes on along the minus strand of CAYYSS010000486.1, from coordinate 1,648 downwards.
GGCGGAACCTTACGGTCTATTTCCGGAATTGGAAATCCGCGGTTGTGGCCCCCATGCTGGAACCCCTGGTATATTTCCTCGCCTTCGGTATGGGGCTTGGGGTTTATATCGGCTATATGACCGTTGGCGACCGGCAGGTGACGTACCTTAATTTCGTCGCCCCGGGGATCCTTACCTATACCTTCTTTTCGACCTCGTTTTTCGAATGTCTCTACGGATCCTTCGTACGGATGTTCTATCAGAAGACCTTCGAGGGGATCCTCGGGACCCAGGTCGAAAGGGTCCATATCATCTGGGGCGAAATGGCGTGGGGAGCTATCCGGGCGACGATTTTCGCCCTCGGTGTCTCCACCATCCTGGTGGCGTTCAATAGTGCCGGTCTGACGGATCTGGCCCTGTGGCGCCTGCTGTTCCTGATCCCCCTCGGGGCGTGTTCCGCCATGGTCTTCGGCGGCTTTGCGCTCCTCTTTACGGCGAAGGTCCCTAATATCGAACACATGAACTATCCCGTCTTTCTCGTGGGGATTCCCCTTTCGATTATCAGTAATACCTATTTCCCCCTGGAAGACATCCACCCCTGGGCCGCGGCGCTGGCGCAGGTAAATCCTCTCTTTCACCTGAGCAGGATCTTTCGTCACGCCCTGCTCGGCGGAGGTTTCGAGCCGTGGATTATCGTCGCCGTGGCCGTACTCCTGCTCGAAGGCCTCGTCATTTCGACGATAGCCCATCGATGGATGGACCGAAGGCTCGAGAAGGAGGCCTAGCCCGGGCTTCTCATGGTCCGCAACTTCCCGAGTCGGGTCTTCTCGACGAAGGGTCGATCCGACTTTGCAGGTTGCAGAGAAGTTTCCGCGTCGGTAGGCATGCCGGCCGGTTGGTTGCGGCTCCAAGGCCGCCTTGGGGTTGAGTGTCTGTGAAAATCGAATCCTATTGAATCCCTAATAGTTTTTTTACATCTGGAGCATATCGTTTATCTTCTTTGTTGATATGTCCCAGCCACCACTCCCTTAAGAATTCTAACGCGATTTCAGGTTCCCCATATGAAATTGCCTCCCGTGCAATCTCTCCTGTTCTTCTTGTTAATTCTTTATGCAACGAGACATGCTCTTTCATCCCTGCAAAACCTGCGTTTTTTATTAATGCTTCTTCAGTTTTGAAATGAATGCTCGTGTACTGTTTTAAGATATTCAATGTGGGCTTCAGTGCATCTCGTCCATGCCCTTCCTGAATAAAGTAGTGCAACGAATTGATGGTAGCAACGATACCTCTATGTTGTTCGTCGATTATAGGGATTCCTAAATTGTTTCTTTCATTCCACACAATGTACAGCACATTTTTCATTCTACGACGTTCCCCTTTGTCTTCCAACGTTTGCCGTAGTCGGCAGTCAATAGCAGAGTGTAGCACAGCGAAACGAAGCTATTAACCCGCATTTCTCATGGTTCTTCCGCTGCGGAACCTGAAAGCCGCAAGGCTCCTGCGTTACGCTTGGTTCGGGTGCGCAACGTACCGTCAAGTACGTTTTCGCGCAGAGCGAAACGCATTCCCCCGAAGCTTGCTGCGGGGAGGAGTGAGCGGATCTGATGAACCTTGCAGTGGCATAAATTCGGGGCCGGCGGCCTCAAGAAAATCCGCCACACGGCGTTCT
>CAYYSS010000485.1:0-2039 GCA_964474325.1 uncultured Nitrospirota bacterium | reverse complement strand
GGGGGGGGGGGGGGGGGATCGTCTTGATCTCGTTTTTGTCCAGCAGCCGGCCGGTGCTCCGGAGCGTGCCATCCACCACGAGGGCCCGCGTGGACATGATGCCGAGCTTCATCATCTCCATCGTATCGGTCACCTTCTCGACCTCCGCGTCGGTGCCAAGCTCCTCCACAGCCGCCTTCACGTTTTCATACAGGGTGGCGCAACGCTTGCAGCCCGGCCCCATGACTTGAATTTTAGCCATACCCTTACCTCCCTGCGGAATGCAGACCCTTGACGGGAACATCCCGGGCATGTCATGATGATATCGCGATACGGCGATGAATAGAATATATCACGATATTGAAATATAATCAAGTCATGCGAAATTTTCTTTCCTGCGCCAAGGCGATATCGGACGAAACAAGGGTCCGGATCCTGAAGCTTCTCGAGGAACGGGAACTCTGCGTCTGCCAGCTCATGGAGATCCTCGGCATGGGTCAGTCCACGGTCTCGAAACACCTGGGCATCCTTCGAAACGCGGGCCTTGTCGATGCCCGGAAGGATGGAACGTGGACCTTCTACCGCGTGGCGGACGAGGCCGTAAACGACGTGAACCTTGCCTTCAACGATTTCGTGCGGAAGGCGCTCGACGACGACGACCGGGTGGCCGCCGATCTGCGGCGGGCCCGGGCCGTACTGAAAAAACCCCTTTCGAGCATTTGCTCCGTACGGCCTGACAGCCGGATTCCGTCAGGGAAGAAAAGGTCTTGAGCGGGCAGACGATTGAGCGTGACGGATGACGGAAAATCCGCGCCGAGAGGCGGGCCGAATCTCCATCCTCTGTCTGCTCTCTTCTGTCCTCTGACTTCTGCTGCCGGGAGCGTTTATATCATGAGACGATTTATTATCATGCTGGTTTTATTTCTCGGGATTATACTGACCGCTACGGGCTGTACCGAAGCTCGGGGCCTGGACGCCGCTCTCGATTCCGCCCTGAAGGCCGGGCGGCCGGTCATGATCGAGTTCGGCTCGAAAAGCTGTATCCCCTGCAAGAAAATGGTTCCGGTGATGGACCGCCTTCGGGAGAACTACAAAGGAAACCTTGACGTAATTTTCGTGGATGTTAACGAAGACCGGAAAACACCCCGGGCCTGGGGTGTGATGGTTATTCCCACCCAGGTTTTTTTGAACGGTAAGGGTGAAGAAGTCCATCGGCACACGGGATTCTATCCCTACGAGGAGATCACGCCGGTGCTGAAAAGGATCGGGCTCTGACGCGTGGAGAACATCTTTACCAATATCGACGCCATTGTCTCGCATCAGCCCGTGCTTGCCTTCGTGGCGGTCTTTGCGGCGGGGATCGTCTCGGCCGCAAGCCCCTGCGTGCTCGCGGCGATTCCCCTGGTGATCGGATACGTGGGCGGCTACGCCGGGAACGACCGGGAAAAAGCCGCCCTCTATTCCGGGACCTTTGTCATCGGTCTTACACTCACCTTCACTCTGCTCGGCGCCGCAGCCTCGATCATGGGCCGTCTGCTTGCATTTCTCGGAGACGCTCTATACCTCGGCCTCGCGGTACTTACTATCCTCATGGGCCTTCAGTTCATGGGAATACTGAATATTCCCCTGCCCTTTTCTGAAAAACGCACCGTGAAAAACCGGGGTCTCGCCGGAGCCCTACTGCTCGGCCTGCTGACCGGGACGGTGAGTTCCCCCTGTGCGACACCGGTTCTCGCGGTGGTCCTTGGCCTTGCCTCAACCCGGGGCGATGTCGTCTACGGTTCGATCCTGCTTTTTGTCTATGCCGTCGGCCACTGTGCGCTGATATTCGTTGCAGGTCTTTCCGTAGCGTGGACCGAGCGCGTGCTGGCATCGCGGGGCTTCCGTGACATATCGGCCTGGTCCCGCCGTGCAAGCGGCACGGCACTGGTCCTCGCGGGGACATTTTTCGGCTGGCGTTTTTTGGACTATACCTTGATGTAACCCTAACGTTGCAGAAATTTCCCGGAAAAGGGGCCGGTCACCCGCCTTCGGCGGAAGTCAGAAGGGAGAAGGAAGAA
>CAYYSS010000484.1:0-2056 GCA_964474325.1 uncultured Nitrospirota bacterium | reverse complement strand
TTTTTTGATCCCGCCGGCCCCTTCTCCAAGAATCTTTTGCAACGTTAAGGTTTACCCGTTTTCCATCCGTGTCAATCCGTGTTCATCCGTGGCTGAATTGTTTAAAAGATCGTGAATGGTGAATGGCTTTCGGAAGGGAAAGGGGAGAAGTTAGAAGTATAGAAAAACGTCTTCCGTCTAACGTTTCCCTTCTTCCCTCTCCCTTCTGACGTCTGATTTCTGTCCCCTGACGCGGCCTGTCCGCGTTGGGTTATTGACCGTGAAGAATACGATCCGCGATCGTTGATACGAAAAACCCCCCGGCGGTAACGAGGACGATTGCGCCGCCCGGGGGGATGTCGAGCCGGTAGGAAAGGACGAGCCCCACGACAGCCGTCAGCACCGCAAACAGGCTTGACAGTATGACGAACCGGCTCATGGAACCCGCCCAGGGCTGTACGGCCGCACCGGGGATCACGAGCAGGGCCGAGATGAGGATAACCCCCACCGCTTTTATCGATACGACGACGGCGGAGGCGACGAGTAAGAGAAAAAGACGCCGGAAGAGATCCGTATTGACCCCTTCCACCTCGGCGAGTTCCTCGTCGAAGGTACCCATGGAAAGCTCCCGATGAAATCCCCAGAGAAAGAGAACGGATACTGCTACGACAATACCGGCGCCCGCAAGGTCTTTCGCATCCGCCGTGAGCACGCTTCCGAAGAGTATCCCGAAGAGGTCCGGGGTGTAACGGTCGGAAAGACCGACCAGGACCAGACCAAAGGCCATGGTCGCCGCGAAAAAGACACCCACCGCGGCGTCTTCGGTGACCCTGCCCTTTCGGCTTACCACGTCGATTCCCAATGCGGTACCCGCGCAGAACAGGCCGGCGGTCGGCAGGGGAGGAATACCCAGATACCAGCCCAGGGCAACCCCTCCGAAGGCCGCGTGGGCAATACCGGTTCCGATGAACGAGAGACGGCGAAGAACGATATAGGCCGAAAGCGCTCCGCACGAAATACTCACCAGGACCGTGACCGCCAGGGCCCGTTGCATGAAGGTGAACTGGAAGAACCCCTCCATCAGCGTCTGAGCCTTTCGCATGCCTCGCAGGCGGGCGAGTGCTGGAGCAGGTCCACGCTTTTTCCGTAGAGTGCCTCGAGGACGTCGTGGTCCAAAGCGCCGACCGGACTTCCGTGATAATGAAGTGTCCGGTTCAGGCAGGCCATACGGTCTACGTAGGCGGAGACCACGCCGATGTCATGGGACACCATGACGATACTCAGTTGGCGTTTACGTTTCAGCCCCTGAAGCAGGTGATAGAAATCTTCCTGGCCCACGGCGTCGACACCGGTACTGGGTTCGTCGAGAAGGATAACCCGCGGCTGTCCCACAAGGGCCCGGGCCATGTCGAGCCGCTGGCGCTGTCCGCCCGAGAGTGTGCCGTAGGGCCGGCGCGACAGGTGGGCCGCACCAAGGGTTTCGAGGGCCTCTTCCGCGCGGGTGCGGTCTGCTTTGCTGAATCCGCGAAACGGCCTGGGACCCTTATAGAGTCCCATGAGTACCACGTCGAGGGCCCGGGCGGGATAGCGGGGATCGATATGGGCGTGCTGGGGGAGATAACCGAATCCTCCGGAGCGAACGATCTCATCGGGTGGTCCGCCGAAAATCTCAATTGTTCCCGAGCTTGGCACGACAAGGCCGAGGATTACCTTGAGCAGGGTTGTTTTCCCGCCGCCGTTCGGCCCCACGATCCCTAGAAACTCCCCCTCGGAAACGTCCAGATCGATATCCCGAAGCACGTCAAGACCGTTCAGCGTGACCCCGAGACCGCGGATACGCACCGCGGGCGCCCTATCACCTGCGGGCGGGTTCACGAGGGTATTGCCCCTGATATCCGATTACCTATGAGGCGTCCGGTGCGCATCAGCGTAGTTATAGCACGGCAGGGGAGGGAATGCAAAGAAACTCGTTCGGCCCCGTGGCCGGCGGCAGCATCAATTGTGAGTCGTCAATCCGGGTTAACCTTGCAGTGGCAGTGCGCCGTGCAAAGGCACGGTCTTTCAGTGGGTGAAATTC
>CAYYSS010000483.1:0-2059 GCA_964474325.1 uncultured Nitrospirota bacterium | reverse complement strand
ACATCGACCGCGACCGTCGTGCGGAAGGCGCCGTCGTCCGCGACCAGGCCATCGAGATCTACGGCAGCCCTGAAACCGACGACATCGGCTGGCATCCGGAAGTTATCGACGGCGCGGGGGCATAACCCATGTGGCAGGAGGACATGGTGCGGGCCCTCCGCGCCGCGAAACCCCGGGACCGGCGGGGCATATGGTCGCATTACGGCGCACTTTCCGGGCTGAGCCGGGGGAGCCTTTACCGGATTGCGGCGGAATACGGATGGACGTCGGGCCGGAAGAAACGTGCCGACGCCGGCCGCCGGCGCTCGGGCCTTACGACCGAACAGATCGAACACGTAGCGGCGCTTATCCACACCACGGCCCGGGAAGTCAAAGGCCCGATCATGCCGGTTGAGCGGGCGCTTCAGATCGCCGTTGACAACGGCTACATCGCGCCCGGCCAGGTGAGCGTGAGTCGGATGCAGGCCCTCCTCCGAGAGCGGGCCGTCAGCAAGGCGGCCCTTTCCGTGCCTTCCCCCCACGTGGAGATGAGGAGCCTGCATCCGAACCACGTCCACGAGGCGGACGTCTCCGTCTGCATCCAGTACTACCTGAAGTCAGGCGGTCTCCGCATCATGGACGAGCGCGACTTCTACAAGAACAAGCCTCAGAACTTCGCAAAGATCAAGACCCGGCTCCTCAGGTACGTTCTAACCGACCACTTCTCCGGGGCGTTTTTCGTCTACTACTTCAACACCACGGGTGAGACGGCGAACAATCTTTTCGATTTCCTGCGCAGGGCCTGGGGCCGCAAGGAATCCGAGCGGTATCCGTTTCGCGGCGTGCCTCGGATACTGCTGGTCGACCCGGGCGCGGCCCACACGGCGGGCGCGGTAACGAACCTCCTCGAGGGCCTTGGGGTGGAACTCCCGAAGGGTCTGCCACATACGCCCCGGCGGCAGGGGTGCGCCGAGGTACTCCATAACATATGGGAATGCTGGTTCGAGTCGGGCCTCCGGATACAGGCGGCAACGGACGTGGACGAGCTGAACCGCCTGGCCCAGGACTTCGCCGTCTGGTTCCAGGGGCATAAGAGGCACACACGGCACGGCATGACACGGTCGGCGGCCTGGTCGCTCATCCGTGCGGACCAGCTCCGGGAACTCCCGGCAGATGAAGTGCTCCACGCCCTCTACACGAAACCCGCCGAAGATTGCCTCGTCTACGGCAACTACACGATCCGCTTCGGCGGCAAAGAGTACCGGGTGAAACACATCGAAGGCGTGCGCCCCCGGACAAAAATCAAAGTATCGGTCAACCCCTGGATGCATCCCATGGTGAACGTCCACATGGGCGACGACGTCTACCAGGTTGCGCCGATCGAGAAACTCCCAGCGGAACTGGGCGGCTTCTCCGCGTCGGCCTCCGTGATCGGCCAGGAGTACAAGGCCCAGCCCGAAACCGCGACCGAGCAGGCGAAGCAACGCATGGAGAACATGGCCTACGGCGAAGAGCGCAAGAAGGGTCAGGCCCCGTTTGCGGGTCTTCAAGTCTTCGGGCACCACGAAGAAAAGCTCGGCAACGTGGCGTTTATCGACCGGCCGGGCACGGAGATCCAGGTGGACCGCTCGATCACCAAGCGCCGCGTACCCATTATCGAGTTAATCAAGCGGATAGCGGCCGAGGGCCGCATGACCCCCGAGCTGAACCACGCGCTCCGGGAACGCTACGGCGAAACACTCACGGCCGAGGAGGCCGATCAGGCCGTGCGGGCCGTCCTCGACGGCGGCCGGACGACAGTTGACGCACAGCAAGAACGGCGCGTCGGATAACGACGCCCAAACAGAACGGAGGTGGAGATATCGATGTCACAGGCGGAGGCGTACACGTTGGAATATAAACCCATCCTGCTGAAGCGGATAATTCACGACTGCGGAATAGCCCAGGGGACGATTGCCGAGACAGCGGGCGTGTCCCGCACAACGGTCAACCTCTGCACGAAACGAGGCTACGTGCCGAAAACCAGACCCGGGTTCAAGCAGAGGCCCGAACTCACCACCAAAAACCACAAGAATACCGC
>CAYYSS010000482.1:0-2064 GCA_964474325.1 uncultured Nitrospirota bacterium | reverse complement strand
ATAGTTTTGAAAAACTACCCCCTTAAACTGGGGAATGGTTTTGAAAAATCACAAGGTTTCCCCTATTGTTGCAGAAGAATTGCCGCGTATTCTATGCAACTGTAAGGTTTCCACGCCTCGAGGCAACCTGACCGAAGTCCCGAAAAGGACACCCTCCGGTACGGGCGGGGAAGTTTCCAAGGAGTGGACTCTTTTATAATAGAACGATGCAGTCGAAAGAATGGAGAAAAACACTCATTGTTGTGGGGCCGCGGGTACTTATCTCGCCGGATAAAGACACCGAGCGGACCGGATCGGGACTCTACCTTCCCCCGACGGTAAAAGAAAAGGAAGAGGTTCAAAGCGGTTTAATCGTTAAGATCGGTCCCGGTTATCCGGTGCCGGACACCGCGGGAGGCCCGGAAGAACCGTGGGCCGTACGCGACAAGAATACCCGTTATGTAGCCCTCCAGGCAGAGCCAGGAGACTACGCCCTGTTTCTCCGAAAGGAGGCGGTTGAGGTGGAGTTTCAGCAGGAGAAATACCTCATCGTTCCCCATTCGGCAATTCTCGCACTCGTAAGGACCGAACTCAACGAAGAATAAATCGGTTTTTGAAGGGGCGTCGTGGTTACGGTTTCATAGCGGTCGCGCGGCGGATCGCCGCGGGAGGAGCAGTCCAAGGAGGTGTTCGTGTATCGGGCGAAAACAGCCTGTTTCGTTCTCGTTTTCCTGCTGGTATTCTGCGGAAGTACGGCGAGGGCCGGCGGCCCTTCGGCGCCGCTGGAAGACGGGGAACGGATTCTGGTCGTAACGAGTTATCACAAGGCCTACGAGTGGCAGAAGGGGCTCGTACGGGGGATCGAGTCCGTGCTCGCCGGGGCCGATATCCGTTACGTGGATCTGGACACGAAACTCCATTACGAACAGGGGCCCGCCAGGGCCAAAGAGGCCTTTGACGTCTGGGCTCGTTTCAAGCCTCGGGTCGTGATTGCAACCGACGATAATGCCCAGTCCATGTTTGTCGTTCCGTATCTCCTGAATAAGGTTGATACACCGGTGGTTTTCTGTGGGGTAAACGATGACGCGTCAAAGTACGGGTATCCCGGGTCGAACGTGACCGGCGTGATTGAGCGCACCCATTACGGGGAGACCATCAGTTTTGCCCGTCTCATTCTGCCGGATATGGAAAACGTGGTCGTCCTCTATAACGACAACCCGACGAATCAGGTCCATATCGAGCGCATCAGGCGGGAGAAAGACAGGTATGCGGCCCGTATCTCGGCGTTCATTTCCGTAGCGACCGTCCCGGAGGCGCTTGCCGTCGTTAAGAATTTCGACGCTGATGTTGACGCCATACTCTCGCTGGCATTTACCGGGATCAAAGACGCCGACGGGCGCTCGCTCGAATTCAAGGAATTTCTCCCGTTACTGAACGCCGCGTGGGGCAAGCCCGTTCTCGGAACGTCACGGTATCAGGTGGAGCATGGCGCCCTCTGCGCGGTCGCAAAGAGCGCCCCGGAACAGGGACGCCGGGCGGCCGAAATGGTCCGTCGGATTCTCGACGGTACCCCCGTAGCGTCTCTGCCGTTGGATGCGAACCGAACGGGCCGCCGGGTAATCAACGTATTCGTCGCACGCAGCCTCGGAATCAGTCTCCCGCCCCCGGTACTCCTGGGAACCGATCTGGTGAACTGAATCGATCCGGCCGTGACCGACGATCGCACCCCCATCCCGCGCTTCGGGCTCGGCAGTCTTCTGCTGGTAAGCCTGGTATCGCTCCTTACGGTGGCGTTTGCCTTTATTTCCGTCATTCAGTCGTTCAGCGCCATTCGCGGTTTTGTTACGAACGATATCGAGCGCGACGTACGGACAGTTGTGCGCAATGCGGAACTGGGCCGTCTCCTGACTTCGGTGGAGGCGGATCGTCATGCATTGAAAGAAGATTTTCTGGATGACATCCGGGGTTTTAAAGCGAAGAGTGCCGATATTCTTGCCACGTTCGACCGGGCCCACGGGCTCGCCGAGGAAGGCGGCAGCGTTCTCAGTCGGAGCGAAGGACTGGCCCTGCTGACGAACTACCGTT
>CAYYSS010000481.1:0-2074 GCA_964474325.1 uncultured Nitrospirota bacterium | reverse complement strand
GATGGGTTTCTGGCAAGCTATTCGTGAAGACTATAGGGCGGCCTTTCGCATGGACCCGGCGGCCCGGAATCCGTTTGAAGTTCTGCTCACCTACTCGGGGCTCCATGCGGTTGTTCTCTACCGCATAGCCCACGGGTTAAAGAAGGGCCGGGTGCCGTTTCTCCCCCGGGCGCTTTCACAATTTGCGCGTTTTCTGACCGGTGTCGAGATCCATCCCGGGGCGGAGATCGGTCCCGGGCTTTTTATCGACCACGGGATGGGGGTTGTCGTCGGGGAAACGACAGAAATCGGATCGAACTGCCTCCTGTACCAGGGAGTAACCCTGGGGGGAACGGGGAAAGAGAGTGGAAAACGGCATCCGACCCTGGGCAATAATGTCGTGGTCGGCGCCGGGGCGAAGGTCCTCGGGGCCATACGGATCGGACACCACGCCAAGGTTGGGGCAAATGCGGTCGTGTTGAAACCGGTTCCCGACTACGGTATCGTGGTGGGCATTCCCGGGAAGGTGGTCAAGCGACGGGTCTGGACCGTTCAGCAGGAAGGTCCGGTGGAGATGCTCGATCACATCCACCTGCCCGACCCGCTGGAGGATCGTTTCGTCAGGCTCCAGGCACGGGTGCAGGACCTGGAACGGGCCCTCGAACGAATAGAAGGCAAGGGAGGACGGATGAAACTCTACAACACCATGACCGGCAGGAAAGAGACGTTTATTCCCCGCACCGAGGGGACGGTTCTCATGTACGCCTGCGGGGTCACGGTTTACGACCATTGCCACATCGGCCACGCCCGAAGCGCGGTGGTCTTCGATGTGATCCGCCAGTATCTGATTTATCGGGGATTCGACGTCACCTACGTTCGGAACTTTACGGACGTGGACGACAAGATCATCAACCGGGCCCGGGAGGAAGGTATCCCGTGGAACGAGGTGGCTGAGAAGTACACGGCCTCCTACTACGAGGATATGGACCGGCTCGGCGTGGCCCGGGCCGATATCGAACCCCGGGCAACCGATTATATCGAGGAGATGGTGGAGATTATCCGCGACCTGGTGGACAAGGGCGTTGCGTATGAGGTGGACGGAGATGTCTACTTTGCGGTCTCGCGGTTTCCCGAGTATGGGAAACTCTCCGGACGGAAACTTGACGACATGATGGCGGGCGCCCGCGTGGACGTCAACGAAGCCAAGCGCCATCCCATGGACTTCGCCCTCTGGAAGGCCTCCAAACCCGGCGAACCCTCATGGGAGAGCCCCTGGGGCCCCGGAAGGCCGGGCTGGCATATCGAGTGCTCGGCGATGAGCATCAAACATTTGGGGAGGGGGTTCGATATACACGGGGGTGGCGCCGACCTCATCTTCCCACACCACGAAAACGAACTTGCTCAGTCCGAGGCTCATACCGGGGAACCTTTCGCGCGGTACTGGGTCCATAACGGTTTTATTACCATCGATAAGGAGAAGATGTCGAAATCCCTGGGAAACTTCTTCACGATCAAGGATATCCTGCGGCGTTTCGACCCGGAGGTCGTCCGCTTTTTCCTCCTCTCGACCCAGTACCGAAACCCCATCGAATTCTCCGAAGAAGAGATGCGGCAGGCCGAAGCATCGGTGGGCCGGTGCTACGAGACCCTTGCGCGCATGTCGGCCTACCCCGGGCACGGGGCGGGCAGGAAAAGCGATCCGTCCGCAGAGGAGGCCCTTCGAAGTCTTCTGGGACGTCTCCGCGATCTTTTCCGGGAGGCCATGGACGATGACGTTAACACTGCCCGGGCCTTGGGCTATCTGTTCGAATTGATCCGGGAGATAAACCGATACATGGACACCCGCCCCCCCGCGGAAACGGGGACTGCCCTGCTGGAGGATGCCCGCCGGACGTTTCGGGAACTCGCCGGCGTGCTCCGGTTGTTCGAGCGGTCTCCCGAAGACTGGTGGCGGAGCCTTCTCGCCCTACGGGACGTGGGTCTGGACGAGCCGCTTATCCTGGACGCCATCCGGCGCCGGGCGGAGGCCCGGGCCGAAAACCGGCCTTGGCCGCGGCATAATTACTCTGACCGGCATTGCCCGAACAGCCGACTA
>CAYYSS010000480.1:0-2086 GCA_964474325.1 uncultured Nitrospirota bacterium | reverse complement strand
GCGCAGTGATCCTTCGTCAAGCCGGGTGTTTTCCGAGCAGCATTCAACTTTGTCAGGTACCGCCGTCTCCACCGGCGACACCATTACGGTGAACGAAGAGTCGTACGGTTCTTTTTCGCACGACGCCAACGCCAACCAGGAGGTCAAGCAGTTTACCTCTACCAACAATTCGACTGTTGTCCTGGGAAACGACACATATCAATTTGATAATTATCAGGTAAACTGGATTATGGGCGGCGCTCTGAATGAGCAGGCGGTTTCGCCGTTTGTTGTCCTTGAGAGTGAAAAGTGGGGTGCGGCCGGACAGGTATTGATAAACGGCCAGGTTTACGGGAGCATCGGTTTCAGCAGTCCGCCGACGAACAACACCAAGGGGCCGGCGGTAATTTTGCAAAAGGGCGGCGCCGCCGACCTGGAACTGTTCCGGCCGATTCCTTTATAGGAAGAGCGTTCGCCGCGAGCTGCTTACGATGCTATCATTCTTTACTTTTTTTTTCTTGACAAGCCCATCCTTCTGATTTACTAATTGATTAATTAGTTGAATAGTTGGATGGATGGAGGTCGGCATGAATCCCAACAGGCGTTTCAAAGATGATATTTATGAGCAATTCGCCCGCATCGGCAAGGCGGTCTCCAGCCCAAAACGCTTGGAGTTGCTGGATTTAATCTGTCAAGGGGCCAGAACCGTTGAGGTGCTGGCCGGGGAAGCCGGCCTGACGGTTGCCAATACCTCTCGACACCTTCACGTCCTGCGCGGCGCCAGTTTAATCGAGGGCCGCAAGGACGGCCTTTACGTTCTTTACCAAATCGCCGACCCGGCCGTGTGTGAGTTTTTTCGAAGTATGCGGCTGCTTGCCGAGAAACGGCTTGCCGATATCGGGCAGATCACAAGTCGTTTCCTCGAAGGGCATGAAGAGCTCGAGGCCGTGGATCGCACGGAACTCATAGAACGCGTGCGCCGCAGAAGCGTCACGGTAATTGACGTGCGGCCGGTCGAGGAATATCAGGCCGGCCATATCCCGGGAGCGCTTTCCGTTCCTCTGAAAGAGTTGGAATCACGATTGGCTGAACTCTCCAAAAAGAAGGAAATCGTCGCCTATTGCCGCGGTCCCTACTGCGTTCTGGCAATTCAGGCGGTCGAAGCCCTTCATGCTAAAGGGTATCGTGCCGTGCGCCTGGAAGACGGAGTACAGGACTGGCGGGCGCAAGGATTAGACGTCAAAATCGGCAAGGAGGCATGAAATGCGTATTGTTATTATTGGTGGTTCCTTTGGAGGGCTGACCGTCGCCTATGAGTTGCGAAAGCGTCTCGATCACGGAAAATGCGGTATTACTCTTATCTCCCGGGAGTCGCGTTTCGTTTTCATTCCATCCCTTCCCTGGGTAGCGATTGGTTCAAAGGAGCTGGATCGGATCTCTTTTGATCTGGCCGGGCCTCTTGCGCGCCACGGGGTTGATTTTGTCCATGCGGCCGTGGAGCGGATCGATCCTGGGGAACAAAAGGTTTTTACAGACAACGGCAGCTATTCCTATGATTATCTTGTGGTCGCGACCGGTCACCGCAGCGCCAACGAGGCCGTTCCCGGGTTAGGACCGTGGGCCGGGCCGGGGCATTCGCTCATGTCTCCTCCGGAAGCGGAAGAGGCACGCGAGGGGCTTAAGAATTTTCTCCAGGCGCCGGGTCCCATCGTGGTGGGGTGCGCTCCCGGCGCCAGTTGTATCGGCCCTGCCTATGAGTTTGCTTTCGAGATCGACCATCTGCTCCGTAAAAGGAAGATTCGTCATAAAGTCCCGATTGTATTCGTGACGCCCGAGCCCTTTCTCGGTCATTTCGGTGTTGGTGGCATGGGCAGACTCCGGCAGTTTTTAGAAGGTGAACTGGAGTCGCGCGACATCAGGTATTTTACCTCCGCGGCTGTTTCAGAAATTAACGACGCGTCCGTCCGGCTGGCGGACGGCAAAACCTTTAAGTCGCGCTTCTCTCTTGTTATTCCTCCATTGGCGGGCGTGAAAGCGGTGGCTGAATCGCCCGGGCTTTCCAACCCCAAAGGGTTCATAGCGGTGGACGACGGTTACCGGCATAAGG
>CAYYSS010000479.1:0-2096 GCA_964474325.1 uncultured Nitrospirota bacterium | reverse complement strand
CTGAGAATCGACTCCCTGCTCAAAGCATACTTCGGCGCGCCGCCGGCCGACCCCCCCCCCCGCCCGAACCGACCGAACAGATCGAATCAACCGAAACGGCCGTACCCGATCCGGCCGTACCCGATCCGACCGTACCCGATCCGGCCGTACCCGATCCGGCACCGGTACCGGAGCCGATCGTCGGCAACGGGGATCTTCCGGCGCAGACGGTCTTCACCAGAGAAAACCTCCTCGGCCGAATGAACGACCTGGCGGTCGTCGAACCCGGCCCCGGTACAGGCACGGATCCACGGGATTTACTCGTGGAAGAAACACCGTTCGTTTTTCGCGACACAGGGAAAGAAAAAGACACCAACGTTCGGGAAATCGCGTCCGTCGAAGGAGCATCCAGGAAGCTGGCCGACGCGCGTCACCGGAACGTGGTCGCGGACACCCTTCTTACGTTCGGGCAGTTTTATCTCGAGCGCCTTGCCCTTTTTACGGCAAGCGGCGACGAGATCACCGGTTGGCGCGCGTCGGGCCCCTGGAAATCGCCGGAAAAGGTATCGCAGATCACGTTTGCCCGGGATGAGGCGAATATGATCCGAAACGTAGCGGCGTCAGGCGAGGTATTCGTGGGCGCGTTTCCTCGAATTCCCGGCAATCTCAAGATCCCGGAAACGCTCGGCGGCCCCGTTCCGGGACACGTGGCGCTTTTTCCAATCGCGGTGCGTAACCGTGTTGTAGCCGTCCTTTACGGAGACAATGGCGCGACCGATTCCCGGTTCGGCGACCTGGCCGACGTGCAGAAGGTGGCCGCAAAGGCGTCCCTCGCCCTTGAGATGCTGATCCTCAGGGCAAAAATTCTTTTTCAGAAATAGGCCCAACCCCGCCGGGCAAACCCTCCGCGGAAAACCGATCCGAAATCTCCACCTCCTCCGGGAGATCAGGGCGCCGCGATTATGAGGCCGTCCACCGACACACCCGCCCCGGCGCCGATCTCCAGCGAACCGCCGACGGTCGAGTAGTACCCGGCGTTTTCGACAAAATTGCAATTGTACCCCCCGTCCAGGGCCACCGTCTTCGACGTGAAACTCGAAAGAACGATATCTCCGGTGAAAACCTGCTCGCGGATTTTCAGCGTCGCTCCGTTACCTGCGGCGGCAAAACCGGACTCCAGGTCCCCGTAGCCGTTTCCCTTCCCGACGAGACGTACCGGTAAGCCGGCACAGGAGCAGGCGGGGCAGACCCCGCCGCAGTCCGTTTCACGCTCCCCCGGGTCGAGACAGAGGTTGTCGCAGGGAGCCGCCACCTCGTAGGCCCCCATGTCGCATCGGGCCACGTTCCGCGGGGAGTCCTGCTGGTCGGCGGCAATGGCCTGACCCAGCCAGTCCGTACAGCCAAGGGGATTTCCGGCGTTCACCGCGGGCGATCCGCAGAGAAGCGGATGGCTCGCCGTGGCGCCCCCGCCGGAGACCGCCAGGGTTCCGAGTACCGGATCCACCGGATTCAGCGCATCCGGGCTCTCGATGTTTCCCGTGGTGTCCCCCGTAACCGAAGCGAATCCGTTTTTCGCTCCGAAAAGGTTATAGCCGCCGGATTCGAATGAACCGGACAGGTCCGGCGCGATACCGGCAAAACACGGGCTCGGGCAGGCGGAGAGATCGGAATTGTCGGCGACCACGGTGTTCTTGAGTGTCACCACCGCCTGATCGCTCTGGGCGATTCCCCCTCCGTTTCCGTCGTTCGTGCCGTCGCTGTCCGCCGTGTTTCCCGCCACGGTGACGCTTGCAAGACCCGCCACACCGTTTGCATCCACGTAGAGCCCGCCGCCGGTCGTCTTCGTCGAATTGCCGCTGATCGTGCTGTTGGTCAAAAACACCCCCACCGGGTCGTCCACCGGGGAGAGCGATCCCCCCCCCGTATGGCGAATGCCGCCGCCGGGGCCCTCCGAGGTATTGCCGCTGATGGTGCTCCAGCCGATCGACGCGGTGGTCTTCTTTGTTTCCGAGGTCCCCCCAAACCCGTTTAAATAGATACCCCCACCGCCGTCCGGGCCCTCCGCCCGGTTATCGCTGATCGTTGTCCATAGGATCTCTGCGGTTTCGCCAAAGGTG
>CAYYSS010000478.1:0-2127 GCA_964474325.1 uncultured Nitrospirota bacterium | reverse complement strand
CGCCCCTTTTGATAAATTCACAGAAATCACTTCCGAGAAGTGCGGAATGTAAGCCTATCGGGAATCGGGCTCCGTTATCGTTGCCGGGGACAACTACGGACAGGGATCGAGCCGGGAGCACGCCGCCCTGGCGCCTCGGTACCTCGGCGTCCGGCTGGTTATTGCCAAGGGGTTTGCGAGGATCCATCGGCAGAACCTGTTGAATTTCGGCATTCTCCCGGTCACGTTTGTAAACTCCTCGGACAGGGACGCGTGTGAGCAGGGCGATATTCTCCTCGTGGAAAATCTCCGGGAAAAGCTCACGGCCGGCGCCGAGCTGGTGGTGACGAATAAAACCAGGGAGTCACGGTTTAATGTGAAACACGGCCTGTCCCCGCGGCAGATAAATATCGTGCTTTCAGGAGGGCTCATTAATACCGTTCGCGGACGGGCGTGAAAACGACCGGCCGCGCGGGGATAGTCTGCTCGCGGATCTCCGCGGAAAAGGCGGGGGGTAAACCTTACAGCGGCGTAAAATCCGGGTCCGGCGGCCTCAAGAAAATCCGCCGCGACTAATTTCTCTGTTCGAGGGAGGCCACGGCTTTGCGGAATGCAAACAGAGAGATTGCCCCGGCTCCTCCTACCGTTGCGGCGACCCACGCGATAAGTGAGACGAGGTCCGAGGTCCAGAGAATGCCGTGGCGAAGCCAGGTTATCACGAGTCGATACGAGGGGTAGGCGCCGAGTCCGATCACGGCGAGTTGGAACAGGGCCGCGGCGAAGAGATAGAAGATAGCCCCCGCGCTTCCCATGGCTGCCGAACGGTTTTCGGCCCTGAAGTCCGCATAGGCTCCCCCGAAGGCCAGGGCGAGGGCGACTACCGTAAGGGTGATGATAAGCGTGGTGGCCACGGAAATCCACAGCATGGGACCGGTTACGCCAAGGAGATAATCCGACACAAGCACGAGCAGCAGAGCGAGGAAGAGAAACGGCACCGCGTAAAAGATGAACTTGTACCCGAGATATCGTCCGAGGGTTATGGGGGCGCTTCGAATGAAGACGAACGCGTCGCCTTCCGACCCGAGCGACGGGTAGACGAAGCGGGCGCAGAGAGACGTGATGACGAAACCCACGAGTCCTATATTGAGAAACGACAGAAGATTGATGAGATATTCTTCTTTCAGGAAAGAACGGTCGAGGGGGAGTACCCGGAAATTGTAAAGGTAGACGGCGACGAGGGCGCCGATCATGAGAAGCTGGGACCATTCCGACGAGTCCCGAAGAAATACGCGGCATTCAATGCCGGCAACCCATCCGAACCGGGAGGGACGATAGGGACGCCGAGCCGAAAAGCGCCGGTAGCCGCCGAACGACTCCTGGGATTTGGAATACCCGGTGAAAAACCAGCGTTCCATGGCCAACTCCCCGACGAGGTAAATGACGGCGGCCGTGAACACAAGGAGCCCGAAGGCAAGCCAGTCTACGGTTCCGTAGCTCAGGTATGCGCTGAGTGCGTCGCCGGCCCAGGCCGGAGGAAGGAAGGGGGCGGTCGGTTTTGAGATACTGGAGAGGTACTCGACAAAATCAGGGTAGGTCTCCGGGTTCACCAGGTTTTCGGGCTGCATGAGCCGCAGGAGAAAAAAGAGAACGAGTCCGAACCCGGCGGCGATGTAGAGGACGACCTGTTTCGTCTGCCGTGCCGGAAAGACCCTGATGAGGACGATTGCAGCCACGATCCCGAGACCGGATGCAATACCAACCGTGGCCAAGAGGGCAAGAAGAGTAAGGGCGCCGTAGGTGATGCCGGCGCCGAAGACCCGGCCGTAGGCCAAGAATACGGGAAGGGAAAATGCCACCATCATCCAGGACGAATAGAACGTAATCGACAGAAAGCGGGCAACAAAGATTTCCCGCGGCCTGATCGGCGCCGCTGAGACGATCTCGTTATCCCGTGAGAGAAAGATGCTGGATATGGCCGAGACGGTACAGGAAAAGGTCAGCATTGCAAAGAGCGTTATCCAGGCCATCTGAAAGATCTTGAGGCTGAGAATGATGCCGACTTCACTCTGGCGGTGAAAATATCCCACCACCCGTACCGAAACCAGATACAGGGCCAGACCGAGGAGAAGGCCGGCAACAGTCAGGACG
>CAYYSS010000477.1:0-2129 GCA_964474325.1 uncultured Nitrospirota bacterium | reverse complement strand
TGTGATGTTGCAGGAATTCACCTTTCGTGGCGTCTGCGGTACCGAGCCCGGACCGTTCGCCGTTTCAGGACTGTTGTGGCCGTGCGTATTTTTTTGATCCCGCCGGCCCCTTCTCCAAGAATCTTTTGCAACGTTAAGGTTGACCCTATTCCGTCTTCCGTCTTCCCGCCTCTCATTCCTCTCGCCTGCGCCCTTCATGCAGTGTTGCGGATTTTCTTGAGGTCGCCGGACCCGTATTTATGCAACTGCAAGGTTGTGATCGACCGTTTTTAAAGAAAAGAACAGCGGGATCGACGTTTTTATCCAAACCCCGGGATTCGCGTCTCATCCGTGTACATCCGTGGCGGTCTTCAGGCATTGGGGGTTCCGTGCGAAGGCCGGTGTCCGGGACCGGTCAGACCAATAACTCGTCCTCCTCGGGTTTGTGCCTGCGTTTCAGTTTTTCAGCCTTCCAGGGGGCGAACGCAAAACCGAGGGCAACAATCAGACAGATCAGCATCCAGCCCCCGCCGTACATGATAAGCTGGTCGGTGGGATAATCGCCGTAGTTTTTCGAGGCATCCGCGACAATCGACAGGACGAGCAAAAGCAGCAGGACGATCGGGGTTATGTATCTGACGAGAACGTCCCAGACGCCGGGGATGGGCGTACCCGTACGATTGACGTGTTTCCGGAGTTTGACCGCCTTGAGGATCCACCCGACGATAATACACTCCATGACCCCGCCGAGAACCAGACCGTAGTTCGTAATAAAATGATCGGCGATATCGAGTATGTAGAGCCCGGCCCGGGTGGCGAAGATCAGACTCCCGATGAACCCGGTCGTACAGAGGGCTGTGACGACTTTCCGGCGGGACCAGTCGAACTTATCCGTGATCGAACAGGCGAAAGCCTCGATGAGAGAGACGCCCGAGGTGAGTCCGGCCAGTACCAGCACGAGAAAAAACATCACCCCGAAGATGGCGTTCATGCTCGGCAGGAGCGAAATCGCCTTTGGATAGACCACGAAGGCAAGCTGGGGCCCCCCCTTAATCGCCTCTTCAAATGGCACCCCCTGATTCCGGGCCATGAAGCCGACGATGCCGAACACGGCAAACCCGGCGATAAAGGAGTAGAGACAGTTGATAATAGACGTCAGGTACGCGTTTCTCCCGATGTTGCTTTTGGCCGGGAGGTAACTTGCGTAGGCGATCATGATGCCGAATCCGAGAGAGAGGGTAAAGAATATCTGCCCGAAGGCGGCGGCCCATACCTTGCCCGCTTCCACCCGTGCCGCGGGATCTCCCGCGAAGATGTTGATCTTCGACCAATCCGCCGTCAGATAATTGTTCAGAATGGCCTCTCGGGCCCCGTCCAGGGACACGCTCCAGAAAACGATGATCAACGTGAGAACGAAGAGCAGCGGCATGAAAATCGTACTGGCACGCTCGATGCCGTGACGTATGTCCCGGAAGCAAATGAGCCAGCAGAGAACCCATACGAACAGGGTTGAAAACACCACGGGTACGCGGAGCCCCCCGAGAGTTGTGGCGGAATCCGAGAGTTGAAGAAATTCCTTGAAAAAGAAGGTTTGGGGATCGTTTCCCCAGGAGAGCCCCACGGCGTAAAAGAGGTAATTAATACACCAGCCGATAACGACCGAGTAGTAGAGCATGATCCCGAACATGGCCACGACGGGCATCCACCAGCCCACCCATTCCATGCGCACGTCGATACGGGCGAAACTCAGCGGTGACGATCCCTTTTCCCGGTGCCCGACACCGTATTCAAGGATCATGATGGGTATGCCCGCTATGAGAAGGGCCACCACGTAGGGAACGAGAAAGGCGCCACCGCCGTACTGGTGGGCCATGTAGCTGAAACGCCAGACGTTGCCGAGACCGATCGCCGAGCCGATTGCCGCCAGCAGGAAACCGACGTTCGACTTCCAACTGCTTCTTTTCTCCTCCATAAGCCCCCCCGTATCAGAAATCAGATGACAGTCGTCAGTTTAACGTTGCATAAGATTATCGGAAAAGGGGCCGGAGGAATCAAGAAAATACGCACCCGTCTTCGCCGAAGGCTACGCCGCGGCAGGCTGTCGGTTGTGTTTCAAACCTCGCCCCCCTGGTTCCGATGGGCTCCGTCCT
>CAYYSS010000476.1:0-2142 GCA_964474325.1 uncultured Nitrospirota bacterium | reverse complement strand
CGCGGTTGCTCCGTGCGGCAAGCGTGGCTACAGTTCCGGTCGGTGACGGGGCGTGCTCTCTACGGTAATATCGCCCTGGTGTTTTTTGATGATATCGTAGGTGATGCTCAGGCCGAGACCGGTCCCCTTCCCGACCTCTTTCGTGGTGAAAAACGGCTCGAAAATCCGTTCCTGTACCTCCGGGGACATACCGCACCCCGTATCCGAGATTTCCACCACGATCTCGTCACCCTCCGCACGAGTGCGGATGCAGATCTCGCCTTCCCGCTCGATGGCGTGGGCCGCGTTGACAAGCAGATTCATGAATACTTGATTCAACTGCTGGGGGTAACACTTGACCCGGGGCAGATCCCCGAGATCTTTTCGCACCCGGGCTTTGTACTTGAGTTCGTTCCATACGATATTGAGGGTACTCTCGACACATTCGTTGATATCCGCCAGCTTGCACTCGGCCTCGTCGACCCGGGAAAAACTCTTCAGATCCTGGACTATCTTCTTTACCCGCTGTGCCCCCTCCAGGGATTCCGTAACCAGGTTCTCGATATCGCCGATGATATAGTCGATCTTCAGCCTGCGCCGGATGTTCGCCAGTTCCTTCGCCCGCGCACCGTTACCGCCGGCCTCTACGGCCTCGGACTGGAGTTCTACGAATTCCCGTATACGACCCGCGTATTTCTTCAGCGTAGTAAGGTTGCTCATAATAAAACCCACCGGGTTGTTGACCTCATGGGCCACGCCGGCGGCGAGTTGACCGATGGAGGCCATCTTGTCGGCCTGGAGAATCTGAGACTGGGTCCGTTTGAGTTCCGTATAGGCCTCCTCCAGTTCCGCTGAAAGCCGTTTCTGCGCCTCGAAAGCTTCGACGAGTTTCCGCTCCGCCTCTTTACGGTCGTCGATATCTTCAATCACCACCACGAAATATTCGGGCTTCCCCGTGACGTCGCGCACAAGGGTAACCGTGTAGTTGACGAACACGGTGGAACCGTCCTTGCGCGTACACCTTTTTTCGGAAGAATACGTCGCGATTTTCCCTTCCAGAACCGATTGCAGGAGTCTGTCCTCTCCCTCCTGATCGTCGGGGTGGGTGATGTCGCCGAATGCAATCTTCGCCATCTCCTCGTGGCTGTAGCCGAGGATATCGTAGAATTTCGGATTCATGAGCCGTGCCCGGCCGTCGAGCCCCACGTGGGCGATACCGACCCCGGCGTTTTCGAACGTGAACCGGAAACGGTCCTCGCTTCGGCGGAGGGCCTGCTCCGCGAGGGCTCGTTCGAGCAGAGTGCCGATACGCTGGGCCACGGCGTCGATAAGGCTCCGTTCCTCGTTGGTAAACGGCCCCTCGTCCGCATCCGGGCGCTCCTCACGGTAGAAAACCTCGACCGCGCCTACGGCCTTTCCCTGAACCGATATGGTTTTCTCCAGGTGCCAGGACGACTCCTGGAAATTCGCCGTGGCATAAACCGAATCGTCGATACGTATACGGGCACAGGTTATATTGGGATATTGCCACGCCGGCGGGATCAAGTCCACGGTCTTCTGGCAGATTTCCTCCCAGGAGAGAGCTTCGTTTTCCACCAGGTTCGACACGGCGTAGAGACAGATTATTTCCTTGACCCGCTCGTCCAGGGCGTGTAATTTCTCTTCCAGAGCCCGTTCGGTGTTCTTCCTGTCGGTAACGTCAAGGGCCATACTGACCACGAGTCTTCTGCCGATTGAATCCGAACCGAGAGGCGCCGAACTGAACTGCCAGATACGTTCCTCACCCGAAGCGGTCCGGATGGACCTGTCCCCTTCGTCCACACGCCGGCCTACGGCGTAGAGACGATCAATAGCGTCCCGGGCTATCTGTTTCCCGTCACCGCAGGCCTTCCCGATCCAGGCCTCGATCGTGGGGATCTCCTCCTGCCGGTATCCGGTGATCTCTTCCCAGACGCGGCTGACGAGGAGAACCTCGCCGTCCTCGGCATAGACCATAATCGGAAACGGCGCCTCCCGCATGGCGGCGCGAAAATACAGGGCGTCGCCAACGGCAAGGGTGTCCGGTCGGGACGTAGCGGTTGTCTCCTTCATGGCAGTCTCCACGTCCCCATCGGCAGACGCAACCAGGAACTTGAGGGGTAACTTTACAGTGGCATAAAATAC
>CAYYSS010000475.1:0-2148 GCA_964474325.1 uncultured Nitrospirota bacterium | reverse complement strand
CTGTGTTCGGAATCCACGGGCAGAATCACCGCGCCGGCACGGTCGGCTTCGGCCCGGATGAGCCCCCCTGCCGTGACCAGACTCTCTTTATTGGCCAGGGCCACGGTTTTGCCGGCGGTAACCGCCGCCAGGGTCGGGACGAGACCCGCCGTCCCCACGATGGCCGAAAGGATTACGTCGGCGCTTTCGTCCCGGGCGCACGCCCGGAGACCGTCGGCTCCGGAGAGAACCCGGGTTTCCGACGACGGGCCCAGCCGATCACGAAGCCGGGCGGCGTCTTCCTCGGTTGCAACCGCGGCCCGGGAAGGTTTGAACTCCCGAATAAGTGCTTCGAGCCGGTCCACGCTCCGATGGGCCGTCAGGGACGTTATCCGGTAACGTTCGGGGAAACGCCTGGCCAGTTCACAGGCGCTTCGGCCGATGGAACCGGTGGCGCCCAGTATGGAGATCGTTTTCATGCGAGGGTTTCGTCTATGACCGGCACGCCCGGAGATACACTTATTCTAACCGAGCCCCAGATAATAAAGGACGGGCGCGGCGAGGAGAGCTGCGTCGATCTTATCGAATACGCCTCCGTGGCCCGGCACCAGGGGGCTCGAGTCCTTTACTCCCGTATCCCGCTTTATCATGGATTCCACAAGGTCGCCTATCTGGGCTGAAAGCGACAGAACGATGCCGAGAAGAACCGCGAATCCCGGTTGGGTGAGGCCGAAGATTCCGTTGATCGCCGAGGCCCCGGCGATGCCCCCAAGCAGGCTGCCGACCGCGCCCTCTACGGTCTTATTCGGGCTCATGGCGGGGTAGAGCTTCCGTTTACCGAAGGCCCTGCCCGCATAAAGGGCGGTGGCGTCGGCGGCCCAGACCGTAACCCAGAGGAATATGACCCAGTCGACCCCGGCCGCCCGGAGTTTCATCTGATACCCCACGAGTCCGGCGATATAGAGGATTCCGAAAACACCCACCGAGACTTCATAAAGGGCCTTTTCGGGGTTCGGGATGGAAAACATCCTGACCAGGGCCAAGAGGACCGCCACACCTAAGAAAAACGGCACGGACAGTGTCCCCAGGGCCGAAAGGATCATGATGAAAAGGCCTGCGGCAAGCCCCGTTCCCCGGAGGACCAGAGGCAGACGGGCCATGGCGTATAGTTCGAAAAGCGCCAGGGTTCCGATCAACACCGCGAGTCCGTGAAACCACCCGGCGGGCAGAAACCGGACGTAAGCAAAAAGGAGCGGGATCGCCACGAGGGCGGTCAGGATGCGCGACACGGATCAGCCTTTGCGAACGGGAAGCGCCCCGAAACGTCGCTCCCGCTGCGAATAGTCTTCCAGGGCGCGCAGGAAAGCCTCGCGATCGAAATCCGGCCAGTGCATTTCCGTAAAATAAAGTTCCGAATATGCGGACTGCCAGGTAAGAAAGTTGCTGAGCCGAATCTCGCCGCTGGTCCGGATGACCAGGTCGGGATCGGGTATGCCCCGGGTGTCCAGCGCATCCGCCAGGACTTCTTCATTAATAGCGTCGGCCGGCATACCCGACGCCACGATGCGCCGTACCGCGCGGACGATCTCGTCCCTGCCGCCGTAACTCAGGGCCGCGACCAGGGTCATGGCCGTGCCGTTTGCCGTACGGCGCTCCCCGTCCTCGAGGAGGCGCCGGAGATTCGCGGGCAGGCGGTCGTGATTGCCCACGGCACGAAACCTGACGTTCATCTCCACGAGACTCTGTACTTCATTCTGAAGGTATGATCCCAGGATATGCATAAGTGCGCTTACCTCGGACCGGGGACGCCGCCAGTTCTCGAGAGAAAAGACGTAGAGCGTCAGATACTGCACACCCAGTTCGGCTGAAAACTCGATGAGTTCCCGTACCCGCCTGACACCCTGCTGATGTCCCTCGATCCGGGACAGCCCCCGGGCCTCGGCCCATCTTCCGTTTCCGTCCATGATAACGCCCACGTGCCGCGGCAGGCGGGATCGATCTATTCTGTCCGGTGAAAAGCTCATGGTATGCGTTCCGGGTCGACGACGAGCAGGGCGCACTTTCCGACAAAATAATCCCACCGGGAAAACATGGTCGAGACACCGCCGAGGACCGGTACCATCAGGGCCGCGATCCGCCCGTCGGCGAGGCGCACCAGGTCCCGGATTT
>CAYYSS010000474.1:0-2149 GCA_964474325.1 uncultured Nitrospirota bacterium | reverse complement strand
GGTCCGAACAGCGCCCCTGGACGAGCCGGTCGATCTCTTTGCCGGCAGGCCCCGGCCCCCCGGAGGAACGTGGACTTTTCATTCGGCTATTGTAGCAAAGCCGGGGCCTTCCGACCTCTTCGAATCCACCGCGGCAGGGTTTTGAGGTTGACAAGGGGGGTACCGGGACGCTATTAATATGCGGGAAGGAGATGCTGTGAAAGAAAAAGAATTTTTCGAGCTTCAGGCCGATACCTGTAAGGTTTTGGCAAATCCGAAGCGTCTGGAGATCCTCCATGTCCTCGCCGATGGGGAGAAAACGGTGGGGGACCTGGTTGCGATCCTCGGTGTCCCGAAAGCCAACGTATCCCAGCATCTGGCCGTTATGCGGAACAAGAGGATCGTTCAGACTCGCCGGGACGGTGTCCATATCTTCTACCGAGTAACGAACCCAAAGGTCAACGTAGCCTGTTCCCTCATGCGGGAAGTCCTTATGGAACAGTTCGCGGAGCGTCCGGTCTGGCTCGAGGCGAAGGGCGCCTGAGGCTGCAAGGTTTCTCACATAATATTTTTTTGGCATAACAGTTTCTAAGTTTCGAAACTTACTGACTCCCGGTGCCGCTGCTTCCGGGAAAAATTCGGCGCTCGCGGCGTCTGTGATTCGATTGCGGGAATGATTCCGCAAACCCTGGTGAGGAATATGGAGGAGGGAAGCCGATGAATTGGTTTCGTATTTTTGTCGTAATGTCCGTTATGGTCGCGTGGGGGGTACCCGCCTTTGCCGACGACGAAGCCCCGGAGGGGATCATACGGGATACCGTCTCCGCCGAAAAGGCGTGGTCGGTAAACGGCGACTTTCGCTTCAGGGTGGATTCCACCCACGTCAAATTCGAAGACGGAGATGCAGGTGACGACAACGTCCTGATCAACAACCGCGTCCGTTTCAATGTCAAGGTACGGGCTACCGAACAGATGACCTTCAAGGCGCGCCTCGCCATGTATAAACTGTGGGGCCACAGTACGCCGAGTCCCATCGATATCGACGGCGTCGGGGGCCCCATCGGCAACCCGTTTGACGGGAATACGGCGAACGTACCCGAAGATTCGACTCTCCGTCTCGACCGGGCATATGTCAACTGGAGCGAACCCGGGGGATTTCCCGGCTGGATTTCCATAGGACGGCGTCCCTCCGCCGGGGGGCCTCCCCGCCACCTGAGCAGAAACACGGGAAGGGATGCCACGCCGTCGTCCCTCGGCGTTGACTTTGCCTTCGACGGGGCAACCTTCGGCTGGGCGCCCGAAATCGACGCACTTCCCGGTTTCAAATCCCGCATCTGCTATGGAAAGGGGTTCGAATCCGGTCTCCGCGGGGTGCTTGGAAACGACCTCGACGACGCCAATCTTATAGGGTTGAATATCGACGTTCTGGACGACCCGGACGAAGACGTTCTCTTTAACATCCAGATCTTCCGGGCATTTGATATGATCGGTCTCCCGTCTGATGATCCGAACGTGGATGCGAATATCGGCGACGTGGACCATGCAACGTTCGTCTACATGAGAAAAACGGGGCCGGTCGACTGGTTCCTGTCCGGCGGGGCAAGCATAACCCATCCGGGAGATCTCCAGACCGTTGACTTTATGGGTATGTCCTTACCTATGGGACTTCTGAATTCCCCTGACCCGGTTACGGGCCTCGTTCCCGACGATTCCCATACCGGCTACGCTGCCTATGCAGGTCTCCGGATTCCGGTCCCTGCCCTGAAGAGCAAGATCGGGCTCGAGTTCAACTACGGATCGAAGAATTGGGTTACATTCACACCTGCGGCCGACGACATCTACGGATCGAAGCTCGCAACCCGTGGACACGTAACGGAACTTTACTGGATCTACGATATCCCCCAGGTGCCGTTGACCCCCCGGGCCAGGGCCTTTTTCCGGCTGGGGCTGCAGCACTACGACTATCGGTACACCGGAAGCGGCACGTTGCTCGGCGCTCCGGTTGACTTGGCGGAGGCACGCAGCATGGGGCTGAATCCGATCGATACCATGAATAATATCTACGGCACGTTCGAACTCTTTTTCTAACCTGACGCGACCCCGGCGGCCCCTCGGCCGCCGGGATTTCCCGGCACCCCGCGCCCCCTCCCTGGTCACTTTACCCTGTTGT
>CAYYSS010000473.1:0-2150 GCA_964474325.1 uncultured Nitrospirota bacterium | reverse complement strand
TCGAACATAGAACTCCCAATAGTAGCCGTGCGTATTTTCTTGATTCCACCGTTCCCTTCTCCAAGAATCTTTTGCAACGTTAAGGTTTAGTATACCCGGCAGTGAGCGATGGTTCCCTTGCAGTGGCATAACATACGGGGCCGGCGACCTCAAGAACATCCGCAACACGGCGTAAGGATAGGCTAAAGGCGAGAGGGGGATGAAGAATTACGGTTCTTGGTTCCGGGTTCGAGGTTCGAGGTTCGAACCGCAACCAACCGCCTGCCGC
The DNA here is from genome assembly GCA_964474325.1 of uncultured Nitrospirota bacterium. Classification (GTDB taxonomy): domain Bacteria; phylum Nitrospirota; class Thermodesulfovibrionia; order SZUA-242; family CAYYSS01; genus CAYYSS01. The sequence continues at coordinate 1,882 of CAYYSS010000473.1, read as the reverse complement.
GGCGTAGCCTTCGGCGAAGACGGGTGCGTATTTCTTGATTCCACCGGCCCCTTTTCGCGGGAGTTCTTCTGCAACAATAGGGAAAAACTTGGTTCGCCGGTTCAAGTGTGGTACAAAGAAACTATTTGTTTCCGCCCCCCGCCGGGGCACGTACGATGCAGCCGGTGAGCCCACCGGCGGCGTGGACAGTAAAGGAGGATATGTATGGCGGTGATGCTTGAAGTTATCGAATGGCCCGATTCGTCCCCCGACGCAATGATCCATCGGTACCCGGATACCGGGTCCGCGGACATAAAACTCGGCGCACAGCTGATCGTGCGGGACACTCAGTCGGCGGTATTCTACCGCGACGGCAAGGCCTGCGACTCCTTCGGCCCCGGCAGGCATACGCTGACCACCTTCAATCTGCCCATTATCACCAAGCTTTTCTCCGCCCCTTGGGGTTTCGAGAGCATTTTCAAGGCCGAAGTGTATTTCATCAACCACAAGACCTTCACCAATATCAAGTGGGGTACGCGGGAGCCCGTGGCGTTTCGAGACCGGGAGTTGGGCGTGGTCCGCCTGCGGAGCTACGGGGTCTACAGCTTTGCCGTGACCGATCCCCTGCCGTTTATCAACCAGCTTGTGGGACGGGAAGCCCGTTATACGACCGACCGGATCGAAGACTATATGCGCAACATCATCGTCTTCAAGCTCAACGATCTCTTCGGCGAAGAACTCGACACCATATTCAACCTCCCGAAGGAGTACGGCAACATCGCAGAGGAGATGAAGCGGCGCCTGGACGGTGAGTTTAAAAAGTACGGAATCAGTCTGCTGGACTTTTACGTCTCGGCCATCACCCCGCCGGAGGACGTGCAGAAACGGATCGACGAGCGAAGCGGAATGGGTGCCGTTGAGGACCTGGACAAGTACCTCCGATTCAAACTCGCCCGATCCATGGACACGGCCGGCGGCGCAGCGGGTCAGGGTGCGGGTATGGGAGTCGGCATGGGGGTCGGAATGATGATGCCCGGGTATCTCAGCAAGGCCTTTTCCCAGGAACAGAAGGAACTGGGCGAGGGCGTGGCCACGATCCAGTGTCCTGAATGCCTGGCCCATACGCCGGAATCCAGCCGGTTCTGTTATCGGTGCGGGCACCAGATGGTCGTGATGAACACCTGCCCCAATTGTTCGAAGGTGGTGCCGATACACGCCCGGTTCTGCATGAACTGCGGTCAGGAACTTAAGGCGAAACCCCGTTGCAGCCATTGCAACACCGAACTTCTTCCCGGAACGAAATTCTGCACCGAATGCGGCGAAAAGGTGTAGGTCGCCCCGTCCTGCCCGCCGGCGGTACGCCGGCTCTCAGGGTCGTGCGCCCCGCTGATTCCCCTTGCAACCCACGTTAATCATTACCCGGACGTGCCCCGAATGCGGGGCCCCACTCCGACACCCCGAGGGGGTGTTCACGTTTTCCTGCGGGTACTGCGGCTCGGTACTGCGGGTGGCGGCCCCGGGAAGGGATCTGAAATACATTGTCGGGTCTTCGCTTGATCCTCAAGACGTGAAGCGCAAAGTAACACGGCCGCTTATGGAAAAACGGGGTATTTTCGGCCGCTTGAAAACAATCCGCCGCGTTCGCACGTATTACAAGCCGTTCTGGTACGTCAAGGGAATGATTTTCTGCACCCTCGCGGAAAAGGGCGCCACCGAAGTGCTCGCCAAGACCTGGTATCACACGTTTCAGGCAAACGATGGTTTTTTTCCATTTTTCCGGTCTATGGGGGTGCGCTCGGAAGTCCTGACTCTCCAGCCATTGAACGGTCCCCTGCCTGATTCGGCGATACTGCTGTCGGCGGGGCTCAAGCGGGCGGATGCGGAACGGGAGGCCCGCAAGGCG
>CAYYSS010000472.1:0-2172 GCA_964474325.1 uncultured Nitrospirota bacterium | reverse complement strand
TAACTTCTGCAAGAATCATGCGAGAACATCAACCCCCCGGGGGCCCGTAAGAATTCATGAAAAATTATTATATATCAGTTCGTTTCATGAATATATCATGAATATATCATAAAAACAACGCCGTAGCTGGATGTTGTAATTTTGCGCCGGGTGTGTAAAAAAGTGCCTGGTTAACCGGGACGTTTCGCGGTGTTTCCCTATGAAGGGCGCAGGCAAGGGGCTATAGGCAATGGGCGGGGGGGGGATGAAGAATAAGGATGGGCTATGGGCGAGAGGCTATGGGCGAGGTACAAAAGTTCGGAAAAACGTCTTACGTCGCCCGTCTCACGTCTTGCGGCTCACTTCGGGTCGCGGAAATGTACTTGACGGTACGTTGAGCACCCGGATCAAGCGCAACGCAGGAGCCTTGGGGTTTTCCGGTTCCGCAGTAGAAGGACTACGAGAAATGCGGGTTAAATCGCGATCGACTCAGTGGAGTTCGAAGTCGAGGAGTTCTTCGACCGTGACGGAAACCGAGTCCGCGAGGGCCTCGAGGTCGTAACCGCCCTCGAGAGAAAAGATCGCAGGGACGGGAGCGGCCTCAAGAATCGCCCGCACTATTCCCCGTATCGTATCGCTGTCGGCGCCGATTCCGGCAAGTGGATCTTCCAGGCGGAGATCGTAGCCCGCGGAAACAATCAGGATCGCCGGCTCAAAGGCCTCCAGACGTTCCTTTACAGGCCCCCGATAGAGGTCCAGGAGTTCTTCGGGGCCCGTTCCCGCGGGCAGAGGGAAATTTACGGTAAATCCGCTCCCCGCTCCCCGGCCCTGTTCCCGGCCGGAACCCGTCCCCGGATAATGGGGGGCCTGGTGCGTACTTATGTAAAGGACGCTCGGGTCCTCTTCGAAACTGTGCTGAGTGCCGTTTCCATGATGTACATCGAAATCCACGATGGCCGCCGTGGGAAATCCCTTTTTCTGCGCAAACCGAGCGGCCACCGCCACGTTATTGAAAAGACAAAACCCCATGGCGTGGTCCCGCTCGGCATGGTGCCCCGGCGGCCGGACCGCGCAGAACGCCCGATCGATCTCCTTTGCCGCGAGCCCCTCTACGGCCTTGAGTGCTGCCCCGGCGGCCCGGCACGCGGCACGAAATGACCCGGGCGACAAATACGTATCTCCCCCGTCGACGTATCCCTCGCGCCGGGAAGCAAGATCCTCGACGTATGCCGGATCGTGTACCGCCGAGATCTCTTCCACGGTAGCGTCCCGGGGATCCGTGTGCACCAGGCGCTCCCACAGTCCCCGGTGCCGAAGTTCCGCGTTTACGGCCCGGAGACGCTCGCTCCGCTCCGGGTGCCACTGGGGCGTGGCGTGATTAAGGAAGATGGGATCGTAGAAATATCCGACACGCGGCACTATCCGTCCCTCCCGGCGGGCTCTGACCCGAATATTTCATGAGTGTTTCCGGCGAAGTTTCGATCAGCCGTATGGATACGAGCCGCGGGAAGGAAAACGCGCGGCGGCGTATCCGTCGATACGGCGTGCACGTTTTTCGACCGCAACGCGGTAGACATGCGGTTCAGCGAAGCCGTAGCAGAAGGCTTACGAAATGTTCGGGTCAGGCGGGGTGTCAGGCCCCGACCTCGGCGCTCCCCTGCCACAGCCCGTGGATGTTGCAGTAACTGAGGGCCAGAAAAGTTCCCGGCTCGGTTACGGCTACCGAGGCGCTCAACGCGGGCCCTGCGTACACGGGACCCGTGTTCGCGCCGTCCGTGGTGGCGCCGTGGGCCGCAAACTCGTAACTGCCCACATGATAGGCGAATTTGCCGCCGGCGGGTTTAAAAAACAGCTTGATCCATGCGATATGGTGTTCCGTTGTATTCGGATGGGGAATCTCTTTACCCACGGATACCGATACCGTAAGCGGTGTCTCGCCGCCCACCGTTCCGGCTACGTCTATAACGGGTACGTGTTTTTCCTTCTTCCAATCGGCGGTCTGAACAAAATCATCGAGAGCAGACATTGGTCACCTCCAGAAACGCTTCGATATCCGACCCCTGCCGGGTCCGCAGAATTTCATCATAGCACAGCCGGATCACGCGCGATAAAAGAAACCTTAATAATCTTGCAGTGGTAGTGCGCCGTGCAAAGGCACGGTCTTTCAGTGGGTGAAATTCCCACCCGGCAGGT
>CAYYSS010000471.1:0-2185 GCA_964474325.1 uncultured Nitrospirota bacterium | reverse complement strand
GAGCCCTCCTTCTGGATCCGGAACGAACGGATATTGACGAACGGGCGGAACTTCTTCTCATGTGCGCGGCCCGTGCCCAGCACGTCCGGGAGGTTATTCGCCCGGCACTCGAGCGGGGCGCGATTGTGGTCTGCGACCGGTTTTCGGATGCGACCGTGGCCTACCAGGGTTTCGGCCGGGGGCTTGCGCGGGATCTGATCGACCGGGTGAACGATGCGGCAACGGACGGAACAGCGCCCGATCTCGTGCTCATACTGGATATCGACGTGGAAGACGGCCTCGCCCGAAACCGGGCCGCCGATAAGGAAGACCGGTTCGAGCGGGAGGCGCTGGGGTTTCATCGAAACGTTCAGGAGGGGTACCGGCGTATCGCCGGGGAGACAGGCCTGCGGAGGGAAGTGGTTTCGGCCGCGGGTACGGAGGATAGTGTTGCGGGGCGGGTTCGTCGCGCGGTCAAGGAGCAGCTATGTCTTTAACGGATCACAGTGGTCAGCGGGCCGTCCGGGACCGGCTCGGGGGAATCATAGACCGGGGACGCCTTGCCCACGGCTATCTTTTCTCGGGAGAACCCGGCGTGGGCAAGCGGGCGGTCGCCAGGGCTTTCGGCACGGCCCTGCTGTGCCGCGAACGTACCGGCGGGGAGGGGTGCGGGCGATGTCCCTCGTGCGCGAAGGTCCAGTCGGGCAACCACCCGGATCTCATGCTCATCGCGCCGGAAAGCCGCGTGATAAAAGTCGAGGCCGTCCGTGGACTCGAGGAATGGATGTCACTTAAACCCTACGAGGGGGGGTATCGGGTCGTGATCATCGAGGACGCCGATGCCATGAACGAATCCGCCGCCAACGCCTTTTTAAAGACCCTGGAGGAGCCGCCCCCGGTAAGCGTTATCATCCTTATCAGCAGCCGGCCCCTGCTTCTGCCTGCGACGATTCGTTCGCGGATCCAGCCGGTTCCGTTCCGCCCGCTTTCCCGGGACGTACTGCAACGGGCCGTCGCGGATACCGGTATCGAGCACGTCGATTCCCGCACCCGGCTTTCGGAGGGCCGGCTGGACGTTGCCCTTGATGCCGGCCTTATCGAGACCGTACGGCGCATCGACCGGGATATCGAGGAATTGCTGGTTCGTGACCCGGATCCGAAAGAAATCTGGCAGGGACGGGACGACGCCCTCGTGTGGACCGACGGCCTCTACCGGCGGGTGCGCGACGCCCTGGTTGAGGAGATAACGGGCAACCCCGACCTTCTCAGCCTCTCCGGGCCCGCGCCGCGTTTCCTGCCGGATATATCGGGCCCCGCCCGGGTTGAGGCATTGCTTGGACTTGCCGGAATTGTGGCCGAGGTCAGACGCAAACTCCGGTTTAATCTTAATCTTGCCCTGACGCTGCAGTGGCTCGGCGTCTGCCTGAGAGGCATGGCTGGAGCGGGCCGATGAACGAACCCGCGGACGCGCCGATGGATGATGTGGAGAGGAACGACTCCGGCGAGGACAGGCCCGAAGTGAATCGGGAATCCGCCGGGAAAAGCCCGCAGGCGACGGACCCCGCGGACGAGACAACCGGAAATCCCGGAACGCGCCCGGAAGGAGACGCGGCCCGCCGCAGGAAATCCGAGCGGGTAAACGTAGTGGACGTCCGGATAGGGAGCAGTTGCCGCCGGATCTCGGTGCGGGCCGCGAAATTCAAGGACCTGCCGCTCGGCAAACCCGTTATTGCCGAAAGTGACGTGGGCCCCGTACTCGGGGTGGTGGTGTCGGCCTTTCGGGAATTACCCGTCGGCGATGCGCCGGGGCGGCGGATCCTCAGGGTGGCCACGGACCACGACTGCTGTCAGGATGCCGAGAACCGGGATTATGAAGACGACGGCCGCCGTTTTTGTATCGAGCGTATTCAGGCCCGCCAACTCCCCATGCACCTGGTCATGACCGAAGTATCCCTGGACCGGCGCAAGTTTCTCTTTTATTTCACTGCGGACGGCCGCGTGGATTTTCGCGATCTGGTTAAAGACCTGGCTTCACAGTTTCGCACCCGGATCGAGATGCGCCAGATCGGGAGCAGGGACGAGACCAAGATGCTCGGCGGCCTCGGCCCCTGCGGACAGGAGGTCTGCTGTCATCGCTGGCTCGATCAGTTCGTGCCCATCTCCATCAAGATGGCCAAACAACAGGATCTTTCGCTTAACCCCGCCA
>CAYYSS010000470.1:0-2186 GCA_964474325.1 uncultured Nitrospirota bacterium | reverse complement strand
ATCCTTAATGTTGCAGAAGATTCTCGGAAAAAGGGCCGGCGGGATCAAGAACATATGCACGGCCACTACGTTTCCTGAAACGGCGAACGGGTCCGGGCACGGTACGGAAAACGCCAAGAAAGGTGAATTCCCGAAACGTCACCCAGACCTGCGCCCCGACGCCGGCCTTTCCCCTGTCGCCCATTGCCTCGCGCCTGTCGCCTGCGCCCTTCATGCCGTGTCGCGGATGTTTTTGAGGCCGCCGGCCCCGTGTTGTATGCAACTGAAAGGTAATCCCTGATGTCGGAAGATAAAAGGGAAGAAGGGGGCGGCGCACCTGCCTGGATGGCGACCTTTGCCGACCTGAGTACCCTCCTGCTCACGTTCTTCATCCTGCTTCTTTCGTTTGCCGAGATGGATATCGAAAAATTCAAGGACGCCCTGGGTTCGATTCAGGCCTCGCTCGGCACCTCCGCCGGCGGGGGGGTAGGCGTTCTCGATGCCTCGCCCACCGCATCGGTCATCGACAGCCTGACACCGCCGTCGACCACCGCCGGTTCGTCAACGAGTTCCGCCGGGGGGAGCGGGGATACCGACCTTGAGGAGATCGCCGAGGAGATCCGCGCCATGGTGGCGCAGAAGAATCTCGAGAGTGACGTGGACGTGGAAACCAGCGGACGCGGGGTCATCGTGCGGGTCAAAGGACAGCTCTTTTTCAGTCCGGGAACCGCGGACATGAAGCGCCAGGCCGAACCCCTTCTCGACGAAATAGCTGATATCATAAACAAATCGCCCTACAGCATGGCGATCGAAGGGCATACGGACAACATCCCCATCCGAAGCCCGCGGTTCCGGTCGAATTGGGAACTCTCCACCGCCAGGGCCTACTCCGCGCTGGAATATCTCACCAAGAGCGGGGTTCCCGTGAACCGGATCCACATTGCCGGTTTTGCGGATACGAAGCCGGTTGCCGACAATACGACCCGCGAAGGCCGCCGCAAGAACCGCCGGGTTGAGTTCGTTTTCTATAAGCCCGAAACCGACGACGTTCCCTAGCCCGCATTTCTCATGGAAGTTCGTAGCGAGGGGCCGGTGCACCCGCCTTCGTCGGACGTCAGAAGGGAGAGGGAAGAGGGAAAACGGGAGACGTGAGACGGAAGACGTTTCCCCGAACCTTTGTGCCTCTGTGCCTTCTCTTCACCATTCACGCTGTAAGGAGGGTTAACACTGACGGGTCCCTGGCTTTCGCCCTCCAACGGTTGATTTATCTGCGGCTCCCGTGGTATATCTACTGGTCTCCTTGCCCTGCCCTGAGGCACGGCTATCATCCGAAAGGGGGTGTCTTACTTGTTACGACACTACGAAACGACCCTCATCCTCGACGCGGAACTCCCGGACGAATCCGTTGAAGAATTCGTCGGCCGCACGACCGAAATCATCCAGAACAACCAGGGGGAGATGCTCCACCGGGAAAACTGGGGCAGACGCCGCCTGGCGTACGAGATCAACAAGCAACGCCGGGGCAACTACGTCTTTATCGCCTACAAGGCCGCACCGACCGTCGTGCGGGCCGTGGAGAAGGCCTTTCGCGTGGCGGACGAAGTCATCAAGTTTCTCACGGTAAAACTTGAGGCGGGAGCCGTCGCGGCTCTCGAGGGCCGCATTGCCGCCCAGGCGACGAAGAGTGCCGAGGAGTCCGCCGCACCGGCGGACGCTGCGCCGGTAAAAGCGGAGGCACCCGCTGAAACGGCCCAAGAAGCATAATCATGTATAACAAAGTCATTGTCATCGGAAACCTCACCCGGGACCCGGAAGTGCGGTACACTCCGCAGGGCACGTCCGTCGCCAACTTCTCTCTGGCGGTCAATCGCCGCTACCGTACCGGTGACGAGAACCGTGAAGAAGTGTCTTATTTTGATGTCGTCGTCTTCGGAAAACAGGCCGAAGTATGCGGACAGTACCTGAATAAAGGCAGTATGGTACTGGTTGACGGACGCCTGCAACAGCGCCGATGGGAAGGCGACGACGGCAAAAAACGCAGTAAGGTGGAAATTGTGGGAGAGAACGTGCGGTTTATGCCGCGCCGTTCCGGCGAGAGCGGCGGTTCAGGCACTGCCGACGTTGTCCCTCCCGAAGAGATAACCGATAACGACGTTCCGTTTTGACGCCGCGCTGAGGGACCCCGGCGTTACTGAACGTACCTGACG
>CAYYSS010000469.1:0-2188 GCA_964474325.1 uncultured Nitrospirota bacterium | reverse complement strand
AGGAAAAAACTCTATCGGTTTGTTCTATAGCTTCAACGACGGCGTCGTAGTCAGGCCCGTCGAAAAGATTGATAACCGTCACGTCGTTGTCCGTTTTGTGGATCTCCACAATCTCCGACTCGGTGGCGGTCGGGGTCTGTTTAAACAGATGCAGTATCTTCATTTCGGTGTCCCCTTTCTTCCGCCCGCTAGAACGTCATTACGTTGTCGAACTCGAGAAGCTTCTTCGCCAGTTCCGCGTTCGACAGATATGTGAACTCAGGATTATCCTTCGTATTCGTGTAGACCGGCAGTTCCAGTTCGGCGACGAGTTCCCGGTTCGCGGCTACCTGTTCGGTGTCTTCGAGTTTCCGATCCAGTACGAATACGTGGATTTCGTCATCGAGGATCGTTATCCCTCCGCTTACGCGGAGCCCTTCGCTCTGTTTGTCCTTGAGAAGAACAGCGATTTTCTTCGCCATGGCCGCCTCCTAAATCACCACGACGCGGTCGGCGTCGTGATTCACCACGGCGTTGTTGTACTGACTGCCGCAGGTAATACCGTCGGGAATGCTGGACTCATCCACATTCCGGTCTTTTGCGCTGTGATCGCATAGACTCACGTCGGCTATGTCCTTCAGTGCGGAGATCTCGGGATGAGAACAGATACGCACCCCGTCATCCGTCATGAAGACCATCACCGTATGGCCTCGTTTGGCCGCAGCCCGGGCAATGCCGGCTACGTGCTGGGGGTACTCGTCGGTTTTGACAACAATGCCTAATGTCACGTCTCCTCCTTATAAAATGATGAGGTGATCCCGACAGTCTCCCCCCGAGCGGCCAGGAAAGAGCCCTCATGGGCCTAAGATTAATACCATAGGCAAAAAATCAATGTCAACGAAACAAACGGAGTTTCGCAACGCGACGAAAGGTTCCGTTCAGGCATCGGTGCGGCCTCCGAAGCTTATCCCCAGTGCCCCCCAGCCCGTTCGCAGGGCCTGTACGATGTAGCTCACTTCAACGAGCATGACAAAGAGTTCCGCCCAGATCGATGTGATGCCCGCCGTGGTGAAGACGGCCCGCACGATGATTGCCGGGGTCAGTGCGAGACAGGTCAGGCGGAGCGTTGCCTGCAGAGGCGGCGTCTCCCCCCCGCGCTGCCCCCGGGAAAGAAGGAGCGAGCCCACGACCCCGTAAAACAACGCCTGGAGGGACCACCAGAGGCTGGCCCCTATGTAAACCATTACGTAGGCCACCGGGTACATGACCATCGGAAAAACCCCGAGCGCTTCCTCCACGGCGGCCCGGATGTCCGCCTTGCCGAGTCGTACGTCATCCGTGTCGGAAAGGTCGAAGATCAAATCCCGGCCCGTAAACATCCGGATGCGTATATCGGTTGCGGTAACCAGAACCGCCGCTTCCTGTTCGTCGAGACTCGTTATGGTCCCCGTGGGATCAATGATAGCCGCGTCCCGGCCCTCCATGCGGAGAAACACGGGCGGATTGCCCTCGAGGAGGACGACGCGGCCGTTTTTAAGCTCCAGGAGGGGGAAGTCGGCAAGAAGCCGAGGGAGTTCGTCCCGAATTTCGCTTGAAACGCTGCGAAGGATCCCCCCGGCCATGACCAGCGAGACGAAGGCGATGAGCAGGAGGAGATACGACCACCCGTACCCCGGCCATCGGAGGGCCGCGTCCCGGTAGACCTCGGGCGAGAGGAAGGTGCCGGGAATAGCCGACACCATGCGCGAAAAGGTATTCTGTTTCGTTTTCCCGTTCACCGCGCCGCACCGTGGCAAGGTTTCGGACTCACGCTGGTAAAGCCCATGGGTCATGATTATAACGGATCGTACGGCCCGGGTCCGGGCCCGCCGGTTTCGGTATACTTGAAAACGACGCTATGGCGCAACGGAAAAAGAGGCCGGAAGGCCGGAAGGCGCGGTCCCCCAAAGGCGGCGTAGAGCGCCGGGAACGTGCCGGCGCGGGTATGGAGGCGACTATCTGCGTGAACGCCAAATGCAAGCTCCGAATCGGTGCAGGGGGGTGCAGCGGGTTCGAGGGGTGCCCGGGGTTTAAGGCGCGGCCGCCCCGGGACTGACCGCGGCGATTGGGGAAAGGCAGGAAGACGTGAGATGACTTTACCTTACAGTTGCAAAGAATACGGGGCCGGCGGCCTCAAAAAAATCCGCCACACGGCGTTATTATTGGTTGA
>CAYYSS010000468.1:0-2189 GCA_964474325.1 uncultured Nitrospirota bacterium | reverse complement strand
CGCCGACCGCCAACCGCCGACTGCCAACTGCCGACTGCCAACCGCCGACTGCCAACCGCCGACTGCCAACCGCCAACATCTTTTCCCGTCCTCTCGCCTATCGCCCATTGTCCATAGCCCGCGTTTTCGGCGCCAGTTCTTTCCGCCGCAGGTAAGCGGTGCGGTTTCCGGGGTCGAGACGGAGTACGTTGCCGTATTCCTCCAAGGCCCGGTAGGGGATGTCCAGGTCCTCATAGATCCGGGCCAGGTCAAGGCGCAGGCCGATGTCTTCGGGAAAACGCCCGACCGCCCGGGTCAGGATTGCCAGGGCCGTCTCGGTTTCGCCCCGGGCCTTTTCGATCCGGGCCAGTTCACGGAAGGAGCCCCGGAGGGCGGAGACGTTCGAGGGGTGTTTCGCGGATTCTTCTTGAGCGATGATCCTGGAGAAGGCCGCGCGGGCCGGTTCCACTTCGCCCCTGCCCGCAAGATAACGGGCGTGTCCGAAGCGGGCCAGGGGTGTTTTCAGTTCCATGGAACGGAGCCGCGCGGGGTCCGCCCCGCTGAGCCAGGCCCGCGCGAGGAACTCGCCCGCCCGTGCGGGTCGCGTCTCAACGGCGCGGGCAAAGGCCGACAGGGCCGCCTCGGTATCCCCGTTTTGCTGATACCAGAGGCCGAGTCCCATGTGGCGTTCGGGGTTCATGGGGCTCAGGTCCGCCGCCTTGCGGTAGGCACGAAAGGCCCCGGCGGTGTCCCCGGTGGAATTCAGGAACCGGGAGTAGTCCTCGAACAGGTCGGCGTTCGTGGGTGAACTGAGAATTGCCGCGATCAGCGCCGCCCCCTGGCGCCGGTCCGCGTCGTGGTCGCCCCGGGAGCGGCGGACCGCATATTCCCAGCCGATGTCGCGGAGATAGCGGACATTGCCGGGGTCCAAGCGGGCCGCACACCTCAGCGCGCGAAGGCGATTATCCATGGTGGCGGGATTCCGATTCCGTGCCTCCGCCATGGCGGTCTTTTCGATAAGCTCGGCCGTCGTGGGACGGATCGCAAGCATCGCCAGAAAGCCCGCCAGGAGTCCCGCGGCTCCCCGAACGGCTACCGCGGGAAGCCGGACGGGAAGGAGCAGAGACTTCCGGGTGTCGACGGTACCGCCGTCGGTCGATGAGATCGCGGCGCTTACGGTAGTAAGTCCCATGACAAAGGCGAAGGAGAAGGCGTTGGCGCCGATGTGAAGGTTGAAGTCTACGAACGAGTGCAGGAGCAGGGAAAAGACGGAGGTGCTTCCGGCCAGGGCCGTGAGTCTGAGATACCTGCTCCGCCGTTTCCTCAAGCCCCGGAAGACGGCGACGAAGAATGCCAGAAAGAACCAGGTGACGAGGACAAAGCCGATCACGCCGGTTTCCGCAAGAAGCTGGACATAATCGTTGTGGGCGTACCGCCAGCGGCCGTCGGTTGGAATGGTCTTGTAGGCGGGGTGAATCGCCTCGAACGTCCCGAGGCCCGAACCGGTCACGGGGAAGTCCCGGGCGATTGCCAGGGTATCTTTCCACACATCGTACCGATAAAACTCGGTCTCCACGTCGGCGAGTTTTTCGAACCGTTCCACGATGGGCTGCCAGCCGATCCAGGACACGGCCACGACGACCAGAATTGTGACGATGGCCATGATACGGCCGGCCTTCCGGGTGAGCCCGCTGTACTGGAGCATGAACCCGAGTACGGCGAGGGATATGAGCGTTGCCATGACCGCTCCCCGGGAGAGACTGATGACAATGGCCGTGCCCATGACCACGGCGCAGAACGCGGTGAAGAGGGCCTCCTGGCCCCGCCGGTGGGAGGCAAGTTCGAGAATCAGGTCCCGCGGGGTGCGGCCCCGCCGGTAGGGGGCGGCGTAGACGGCGACGGCGAGGGCAAAGGGCAGGGCGAGTTCCAGGAAACCCGCAAAATGATTCTTGTTCACGTACGGGCCGAATATCTGGCCCTCGATTACGGGCCGGAACCAGTAGATCCTGCCGTTTCCCGCAGAGTGCTGGAGGATGCCGAAGACCGCCACCCCGAAGGCGAAGAAGATCCACAGGCGGAGACTTCTCTCAAGGGTTTCCCGGCGGACGACGAGCTGGACCGTGAGAAAATAGATCGCCGCCCACGTGAGACAACGCATAAGATACATGGCCGTTGCGTGGGGGGAGACGGAAAGAGGCATCCATGCCGTT
>CAYYSS010000467.1:0-2195 GCA_964474325.1 uncultured Nitrospirota bacterium | reverse complement strand
GGGGGGGGGGGGGGGGTGGTCTTGATCTGGTTGGCCGCGTCCGCGGCTTTGGTGTGCTTATCGCCGTGCCCGACCCCATGCGCGTCGCGCGGCGCCAGCTGTTGTCCGCCCTCGGGGCTGAGCTGGTCCTGACGCCCGGGAAAGAGGCTATGGGCGGTGCGGTCAAGGCCGCGGAGGCCATCCAGGGTGAAAACCCCGGTTCGTATATGCCCCAGCAGTTCAACAACCCGGCAAACCCCGATATACACAGGACGACCACCGCTCTGGAGATTATCGAACAGATAAACGGGCGTATCGACGGTTTCGTCGCGGGGGTGGGGACAGGAGGGACCATTACCGGTGTAGGTGAAGTGCTGAAGGAACACTACGGCGGTACCCAGGTCTTCGCCATCGAACCGGACACGTCGGCCGTACTGTCCGGGGAAGGGCCGGGTCCCCATAAAATCGCCGGTATCGGGGCGGGGTTCGTGCCGGAGGTTCTCAATACGGGAATATACGATCACATTATCCGGGTTAACGATGCCGACGCCGCCGCCACGACCCGGGACCTGGCGCGACGGGAAGGTCTGTTCGTGGGGATATCTTCCGGGGCGGCCGTCTGGGCGGCCCTCAGGGCCGCCGAACGGCTCGGCGCGGGGAAGAAGGTTGTTGTGATCCTCCCGGATCGGGGAGATCGGTATCTGAGTACGGGATTGTTCACCGTCGAAGAAACAAATCAATAAAAAGGAGGATGTCTATGTCTGACGCGGTATGGTATGTGGCTGTTGGAAGCGAGCGGGTGGGGCCGATGACCCTCGAGGCCCTCAAAAGCGAATTCGCCGGGGGTAGATACGGGGCGAGTACTCTCGTTTATGGTCCGGGTATGACGAACTGGACCCCTGCCGACCAGGTGCCGCAACTCCAGGTCGGGGGCGCCTCTCCGCAAGCTCCCCCACCGCCGCCGGCAGGCGGGGGGCAGACGGCCCACGATATCGACTACGAGGTCTTCGGTGAAGAGATGCAGTTTGTTCAGGTGGAACTCGACCCCGGTGAAAGTGTGGTTGCCGAAGCCGGCGGCATGATGTACATGGACGCGGGGATACAGATGGAAACCGTCTTCGGCGACGGGAGCGCGAAGAGCCAGGGCGGCGGTCTTATGGACAAATTCCTCGGGGCCGGCAAACGACTGCTTACCGGTGAAAGCCTCTTTATGACCGTGTTTACGAACCAGGGGGGCGGCAAACAGGCCGTCGCGTTCGCGGCTCCCTATCCCGGCAAGATTGTCCCCATGCACCTTGCCGAGATGGGCGGGACGATCATCTGCCAGAAGGATGCGTTTCTCTGCGCCGCCAAAGGCGTGGCCGTGGGGATCGCGTTTCAGAAAAAAATCGGCGTGGGGCTCTTCGGCGGCGAAGGCTTCATTATGCAGAAACTCGAAGGCGACGGCTGGGCTTTCGTCCATGCCGGGGGCACGATCGTGGAACGGCAGTTGGGGCCGGGTGAAAGCCTCCGGGTCGACACGGGCTGTCTCGTGGCACTGGAACCCTCGGTCAACTACGACGTCGAGTTCGTTGGAAACGTGAAATCGGCGATTTTCGGCGGCGAGGGCTTCTTCTTCGCCCAACTGAGCGGACCGGGAAAAATCTGGCTCCAGTCGCTTCCGTTCAGCCGCCTTGCGGGCAGGATGCACGAGGCGGCGCCTCAGGCGGGAGGGCATTCGAAGGGTGAGGGATCGGTCCTGGGAAACCTTGGCGGTATCGGCGGGTTTTTCGATGGGGATTAACAACCGGGCCGGCCGCGTGGTTGCGATGATCATCGCGGCCGGTACCGTCGCCGTCGGGGCATGGGCGAACGAAATCCGTCTCGACGGTACCCTGGAAACGGCGGCTTGTATAGCGGTCTGCGGCGCGTGTTGCGGTGACGGCGTCAACGTCCTGGACAGCGGCGGCGCCGGATTTGTCGTCGGGAATACTTCTCTGGACATTTCCGGCGCCGTGGACGACGGAAAAAGCCACCGGGTCACGGGCTCGCTGTACGAGGGGCCTGGTTCATGCGGAACGGGGACGTGTCTTTACCTCCGTATATCGGCCCTCGATGAGACGCCGTCTCCCGTGCCGTCCTATAACCCCGCAACCGGGCGTCTCACGATCCCCGAAGTCACCATAGACGGGACCGCGCCGCGCTACGCCGCGGTCCTGGCTCCCCCCTACAGTCTC
>CAYYSS010000466.1:0-2200 GCA_964474325.1 uncultured Nitrospirota bacterium | reverse complement strand
ACTGTCTTTCTCCTAGCCGGTCCAGATGATGTCGACGTCCGGGTCCCGGAAGCAGAGGTACACCCGGGCGGGGTCCCCCAGGTTGGGGGCATAAACCATAGGAGACGTCCGCCCGAGTCGAGATAGCGCGATCAATTCGGCCTCGGTGGCCCCGGTCTTGAATTCAAACCCACCCCGCCACTGCTCCCAGTCCCCGAGCGCGATACGCCCCTCCGCCCCGCCCGGGCCCCTCTCGGTTGCCACGGGGAGGGCTCCCGGCCGCTCCTTCCACGGATACCCCGGGTTCGCGCTCATTTCCAGCACCGAGCCGAGGAGCACGATATTGGCGAGCCAAAAATATCCGGCGCCGTCCGTGGGCGTTTGTGCCGGGATCCTGAGCCGCCAGTACCGGTAGGTCTGCCCCACCGCCTGGTAGCGTTTAAAACGATTTGTATACGGGTCGTTCGCCGGATTCGCGGCCTGGGAATAGTCCGGGCTCGTCCAGACGCCGTCCGCGTCTCCCTCTATATACGCCTGGGCGAAATTGACGTTACTGATCACAACGACGGCAACTGCCTGGGCTGAGCCCAGGTCAATATCGATGATGGTCTCCGTCGTATCCTGGCTCCGGAACGTAGGTCGCGGCCGGGTGTAGTTATATAAATGCGTCGCCGGGTAGTTCGCGTCCTCGTTCGCGCACGTGGGCGTGTAGCCGAGGAAATCCCCGCTCACGATGATGTTGCCCATCACCGCACCCCCGCCAGCCGTTGCGTGGTCTGCCTGATCGCACCACCATACTCAAGCCCGCGCTGGATCTCCTTGACTGCGATCCGCGCGACCGCCTCGGGGGCTGTGGCCCGGGTATTAATGGTGAGGTTCACCACCGGGGCAGCCTGCGTCACCACGCCGCTGCCGATCGGGGTGGGGGCATACCCGGTTGGGTTATACCCTATGGGTACCGCGATAGTGTCGTGGGGCGCGCCGCCCATGATCGATACGAGCTCTCGCAGATTCTCGGCCGCCGATAGAGAGAACGACGCGGTATTGGCGAGATACCACTGCTGCGTGGTTCCGAGATAGTCCCTCACATCGTCGAGCACGGTCACCGTCCAGCCCTGCGACACTTCCAGGCTCGTTACGGCGGCCCCGTATTGCGCCTCGAGTGCCCTGATCTCCTCGTTTTTCTCGTAGAGCGACTTCCCCCACGCATCGGTGCCGTATTGCTTCACCCAGTCGTACCACTCAAGGGCCTGGGCCTGGGCGGCCGCAAGCTTGGCGTCCATGGCGCTCGTGTCGGTGACCAACTTCAACTGGTTAGCGTTGGCCTCCTCCTGGAGCCGAACAAGATCCTCCTGGAGCCGGGTCTGCTGTTCGGCCCACGTGAGGGCCTCGTCCTGGAGACCCTCGAGGCCCGCCAGGCTCTCCTCGTAGATCTCCCTGTACTCGGGCGATGCGAACCCGAATCCTTCCGCACCAATCGACTGGAGCATCGAGTAGAGATCCGCCAGCTCGCCCGCGTATTTCACCCGGTCGGCGCCCGTGGCCGCGTCGTAAAGCGACTGCACGTCGGCGATCCGTCCCCGGGCATAGGCGAGCCGGTTGATAATCCCGCCGGGATTCGCCTGGCCTCCGCGCAGGTTGTCGATCGTCCCCTGGATCCGGTCGGCCAGGGCGTCCCACTGGCGTATCACCTTGAGCTGAGTCCGGAGGATCTCCAGATCGTTCGTATAGTCCTTCCCGGTCCAATACTGCGTCGTGTTCGCCGGGTCCGCCTTTATCTGCGCCTCCTGGAGCTGCAGCCACTGGCCGATCAATTGGGTCAGGTCCTCGTAGTCCTGCGGGGTCAGGTTATCGAGCCCCTGCCCGAGAATCTGCGAGCCCTGCCAGAATACGAAATCAATTGCCGGTTGATAGTTGCCGGAGATTCCGCCCATCGCGGCCGTGATATTGGAGTACCTGTTGACGGCCTCGTCGAACATCCGATCATATACCTGCTGCGCCTCGTCGAGGGCCTTTTTCAGGTTCTCCACGTGCTGGAGCTCCATCTGGTAGCGGTCCGTCAGCGCCTGGGCGAGCTGTTGGGAGTACGTCACCACGTCCGTTGGGTCCGTGGCCTCCTCGAGGGCCGCGCCCAGATCCTCGATCTGCCGCCACGACGCCGCCATGGCCTGCCGGTACTGCTCCTCCGGGTCGAAATCGCTACGGACCAGGGCGATCATCG
>CAYYSS010000465.1:0-2205 GCA_964474325.1 uncultured Nitrospirota bacterium | reverse complement strand
TAACCCGGATTTCTCATGGTGGTTCGTAGCGAGGGGCGGAAAGGGCCGTAGATACAAGGCGTGCCGCCGGTTCCTGTCCTGCCTCTCCTGCGGCAGCGGGAACCTGCGCATAGACCGCAGGAGAGATTCCGGCTCGCGCTGGGCGCGTCCGGAATGACGGCATGGGCGGAAGCCTCCGGCGTAACCGCCGAAAACGAGCCATTGACCGGGGGGGCGGGCTCTGCTACGCTGAACGTAAGAAGAGAACGCCGAAAAACGGAGGTGTCCCATGGCCTGCTCCAGAGAAACACTCCAACAGAAACTCACCGAGATGTATCCGGAAATCGAAACCCATAAGATCGGCCTTGCCCTCGACTTCGACACCGGGAAAAACGCCTGGATCGTCACCCTTGTGAAAGGGGATCATACCCTCTCGACCTTTCTCGAGAAACAAGACGCCGACGCCTGCGTCGAAGGGGACCGATGCGTCTACGTGGGGCTGCAGATCGGCCAGTTCGTGGAGAACTTCGAGGCCCAGGACGCAAACCCGGTTTAACGCGGACCGGCCGGTGGAGCAAAAATCGAGGCCGGGGCGGATTTACGATTGACGATTCTCAACTGCTGCCCGCCGAGACTCGTGACTCGTAACTCGTGACTGGAAACCGCCGACCGCCCACGTCTTTTCACGTCTAACGTCTAACGTTTTCCGTCTTCCTGCCTCTTACGTCTTCCCGCCTCTCAACCCCCTCGCCCATAGCCTCTCGCCTATCGCCCATAGCCAATCCTTTATCCCCCTCGCCCATTGCCTCTCGCCCATAGCTCATCCTTACATGCCGTGTCGCGGATTTTCTCGAGGCCGCCGGCTCCGTATTTATGCCGCTGTAAAGGTACCTTATAAATATAACAACGGGATTTCAGGGACGAAATCCCACGAAGGGGCGTACAAAAATAAACCTCGCTCTTTTCCGAACAGGGAGGTCCGCAATGTTTCCATCGGGGGCAACGGGCAGTGCGCCGGGACTGGTCCGGGCGCACGAACGCGGCGGCCCCAAAGTATCTCATCCTGCTTTTTTCACTTCTCGCCGAAACGGCCTCTGAAACCGCTGAACGCTTCGTAAACGGCCTTGAGGGGGCGTTGAACAGGGAGGGAAACGCCGATACGGAAGCGGGCGTTACGATGAGAACAACGATGGCATGATCGATGCGAACGATCCCGTGTACGACGGACGCCGACTGTGGCGTGACGACGGTGACGGCCGGAGTGAAGCCCGGGAGATGACCGGCCGGCCTTCCGGGAGGCGGGGATCGTGGCGCTTGCAACCGGATATACGAACACTGCGGGGACGTTGGCGGGAGGCGCAGGATACCCGGGACTGCCCCCTCTTTACCGCCGGCGGCAGGGCCGGGACCATCGTCGAGACCCGGCTTGGGGGCCGCCGCGGCAAAGGATCGGCTGTTTCCCGACCGTCCCCCTTTGCAGAAAACTACATTTTTGTAGGAACTCCGACAAGCTTGTTGCCTCGCCGGGATAATTCCTGCCCGCCGGATCTCCGGTAAGGCGCGAAACCTCCTTTTTTCCCTTTGTTTCACGCGAAAGAACGGCACCCATCGTGTCCGGCAGGCGTGGCACGCCCATTGCGTTACACCGCGGAATCGAACTACGCATATACGCCCGGTTGTTCCCCCGTTTTCGGATCTCCGGGACAAAAAAGAAAAGGTGGTTGTGGAAAATGAGGAACGTAAAAGAAAAGATTGGACGAATCCCGACGCGAGTGCTCGCGACGGCGGTACTGCTCTTGCCCGCCCTGGCCTCCCCGGCCTCGGCGGCCGGCGAACTGAACCGGGGTGATACGGCCTGGCTTCTGGTATCCACGGCCTTGGTGCTTCTCATGGTGCCCGGTCTATCCCTTTTTTACGGGGGGATGGTACGGAAGAAAAACGTCCTTTCGGCCATGATGCACTCGTTTACCGCCATGGGGATCATCGGAGTGCAGTGGGTGGCGATCGGCTACACCCTTGCCTTCGGCCCGGAAGGAAACGCTTTCATCGGCGGACTCGGCAAATTGTTCCTCCGGGGCGTGGGACCCGACACCTTGAGCGGGAGCATCCCCGAACTGGTTTTCGTCATGTTTCAGGGGATGTTCGCCATTATTACCCCGGCGCTCATTGCGGGGGCCTTTGCGGAGCGGGTGAAGTTCGGTCCGTACGTACTTTTTATCCTCCTGT
>CAYYSS010000464.1:0-2209 GCA_964474325.1 uncultured Nitrospirota bacterium | reverse complement strand
CGACACGTTCCGCGCACTCCCGTGCCTCGTCAATCCTGTCCTGCTGTCCGGACAGCAACAGCGCAAGGCTCTGGAGCGTGTGACAGGCCCGTTCCCGGTCCACGTTCTCCTGGGCTTCAAAAGCCTTTCTGAACCAGGCTTCGGCCGACACCGCGTCTCCGGCCATAACGTCCACGTGAGCAATTCCCGACCACGACACCGCCGCGCCGTCGGCGCCGGTGATCTGATTTAACGACTCACGGATTTCCGCCGCCTTCTCGTAGTTTTCCCTGGCATCCTTCCACTTCCCTTCGGCCTGAAAGACCATGCCCAGCTGATGGGACGCGAGGGCCTCCTGGGCGGGCTCCTTCAGTTCCCGGGAAACACTCCGGGCCTCGACGTACAGTGCTTCTGCCGCGGGGAAGTCCCGCAGATAAAACGCCACTGATCCAAAACGCCCGCACACGGAGGCTACGTTTCGGAGATCCTTGAGATCTCGAAACAACTCCAGCGCCCGGCCATATGCCTTCCGCGTTCCATCGTAGTCTCCGGTTATCCGGAGGGCGTTTCCCAGTTCCGCCTGCAGAAGGGCCTCCTGCTGTCTGCGCGCCGGACTCGGTTCGAGCTTTTCCTGGACGTACAGGGCGGAGCGGAAATACTTAGCCGCCTCCCGGGGGTTTTGCAGGCAGGCCTGGCAACTGCCGATCCGGGCAAGGGTTACGGCCCGGTCGTCGGTGGGGTCCTCTCCAAGAGTTTCCAACACATCCCGGAAGATCGTATCGGCCTCGGCGAACCGCCGTTTTACCATGAGTTGAAGGCCCTGATTCGATCGTGCATGGAACTGATTTTCGCCTGATGGCTTGTTCATAGAGGTTTTATCCTTTCGATTATTAAAGGGTGCGCGTGCGCAGGAAACGAACCGGTCGCAGGGAGCTTAGACAGGGTTCTGCATCCGGCTTCCGGGAGCGGTGCTATTGTAGGGCTCCCAGGTCTGAGGGGTCAAGCACAGTCCTCCAAAAAGGCCGGTCGCGGGAGCTACAGGCTGGTTTTCTCTCTTGTTGCAAAAGGATCCATCACTCAGATCTGCGCCCCGACGCCGGCCTCTCCCCTATCGCCCATCGCCTCTCGCCTATCGCCTGCGCCCTTCATGCCGTGTTGCGGATATTTTTGATTCCGCCGGCCCCGTGTTTCATGTCACTGCAACGTTATCTCCATAAATTCTTCCAGGTCACGCCGCGTGGGAATCCCGGCCCGTCCTCCTAACCGCGTGCAGGAAAGCCCGGCCGCGGCGGAAGCGGTCCGAAGGATTTTCTCGATACTCCACCCGTTCAGGATCCCGTAGATATAGGCGCCGTGAAAGACATCGCCCGCCCCCGTGGTATCGACTACTTCTACGGGAAACGCAGGCTGGCGAATGATCTTGTCTCCCGCATACGTGATACTGCCCTTTTCCCCCAGGGTAAACGTAAAGACACCCGGGATGTGAGTCCGTACCCGCTTGATGAATTCTTCCGGATCGTCGTCGTAACCGAGTTCCCGGGCAAACACTTCCGACGAAACCACGTAGGTACACCGGGCTGCGAGTTCGACTATGCCCTCGCGCATACGTCCCGCATCCAGCATCACAGGAATACCCCTCGTCCGTGCGGCCCCCGCTGCCTTCAGCGACACGTCGCCCATGAGTCCGTCGAGGTGGAGAAAATCGCTCCTGTCGAGAACCCCCTCGCCGAGTTCGGCAAACCGGATCGGCCTTCCGGTAGCCCTCCGCCAGAAGATCGTTCGCTTGCCGGAACCCCGCTCCACGGCGATAAAGGCCTTCTGGGTACTTGCCCCCTCCCGGACGATCAGTCCGTCTGCATCAATGCCCTCCGCAACCAGGGCATCGCGAACCTTCGCACCCTCCCCGTCGTCACCCACAACGCCGAAAAACCGGGCCGACACCCCGAAGCGTCGCAGGGTAACCAGAGCGGTCGCCACGGGGCCGCCGCCCTGTTCTTCCCAGGTCCTGAGTTCCGGTTTCGTGTCCTGTTCCGGAAAACGGTCAACAATCCCCAGGTAGTCCCATGAACACTGGCCGATCCCCGTTACAAGCATCCGGGATTATATCCCAACGTGGCGGTGGAACCACAACCAAAAGAGCGGTCGCGGCAACACGGCTGAAACCCTATTGTTGCAGAAAAATTGCCGCGAAAAGGGCCGGCGGGATCAAAGAAATACGCACGGCCACTAC
>CAYYSS010000463.1:0-2223 GCA_964474325.1 uncultured Nitrospirota bacterium | reverse complement strand
GGTTACGGCCATCACTGAACGGTGAGACGGTCTCGGGACCGTTACGGGCAAAATCCGCTGTGTAACCCAGGGCGTCGAGCATCTCAGCGGTCACATCGATTACGCTGTCGTCGTCTTCCATCACCAGGATACGCCCGCGATGCCCGGCGGTTACCGATTGCCCAACGGAATCGGCTGTGCGATCCGTCCGGGCCGACCCGTCGGATGCCGGCAGGACGATAAAGAACGAGGTCCCTTCCCCGGGTGTGGATTCGGCCCATATCCGGCCTCCATGGCGTCGTATGATCGAGTGGCAGGTGGCCAGGCCGAGGCCCGTCCCCCTGCGGCTGTCCCGTTGTTTTGTGGAAAAGTAGGGATCGAAGATCCGGGGGAGATCTTCCCGCGCGATCCCCGCGCCGTTGTCCGTTATGGTTATGCGGACGGCCGGCCGGGTGCTGTCGTCCCCGTTGCCTTTTTCATCGATGTTCTCGCAGATCACCGAGAGGCCGCCGCCGCCCGGCATGGCATCCTTGGCGTTTATGAGCAGATTATGAAACACCTGTTCCATCTGCCCCTCGTCCACGTCCACGGCCCGGAGGTCCGACGGTGCTTCGAGGAAAAAACGTACCGGGGAACCCGAGAGGACGAGATTTGCCGATTCGCGGATGATGTTCTCGATGGATGCGGTCCTGCGAACCGGTTCGCCTCCTTTTGCAAAGGTAAGGAGCTGGCGGGTGAGGTGCTGTGCCCGCTCCGACGCCCGGCCGGCCGTACCGAGCAATTCCCAGGCCTTGTGGTTTCTGCCCACGTGCATACGGGCCAGTTCGATATTTCCGAAGACCGCGGTGAGAATGTTGTTGAAGTCATGGGCGATGCCGCCGGCAAGAACGCCGAGGGATTCCAGGTTTCTGGTATGGGTGAGTGCCGCTTCCATTTCCCGGCGTTCCGTAATATCCCGGGAATTCATCACGAAGATCATTTCTCCGTCATGCGACACGCTGGTACCCACGATCTCGAGGAGGCGCCACGTTTCGTCCCGGTGCCGGAACCTGATCTCCAACGGCTCTTGCATCCCCGGTTTCCGGGCGCCCAGAGCCATGGCGGCGGCCGCGGTTTTCGTATCGTCGGGATGTATGAAGGTAAGCACGTTTTTTCCCACCTGAGCTTCGGGATCGTAGCCGAGGATTTCTTTCACCGATGGGCTCTGGAAACGGATCGTCCCATCGGTGGAAAGGACGGTGATGATGTCCTGGTTGTTCTCGATAAGCGTGCGGAAATATTCTTCGCTCTTCTTGTGGGCCGCCTCGGCCTTTTTGCGTTCTCCGATCTCCGCCCGGAGGCGTTCGTTGGTTGCCGAAAGCTCCTCGGTCCGTTCTTCAACAAGACGCTCCAGGTCTTTCCGGTGTTCCTCGAGGGCCGCCTCGGCTCGCAGGCGTTCCGCGATCTGGTCTTTCAGGTCCTTGTTCAGGCGCTCGACCCGTTCCTTTTCGTCCGAAAGCCGCGCGATGAGGTCGCTGTTTTCAAAACGGAAGAGGAGCGACCTGGTGAGTTCGCGGTTGATCTTATCGGAGGAAAAGAGCATGAGGACGAAAAAAAGCAGGACCATGGCGGCCATAGCCAGATGGACCTCGTCGCCGAAGGAGAAAAAGCGCACGATAATCGGAAACAGGGCGGGAACCGCAAAGGCGATGAACGCCCGGCGGAGTGAGGAAAACGCGGCGCCGGCGCCGGCTACCATACCCCCGAGGACGAAGGCGAGAAAGGCCTGGTGCCCCACGGATTCGGCAGGGAGAAGAAAAATCCCGGCGGAACCCCATACGAGGCCCGAGCAGAAGATTCCCGCTACGAACTGGACGATCCATGGCCGGTAATTATCGTCTTCCACCGTCGCGCGCCTGAAGCGGGCCGCGCCCGCCGAGCGGACAAGGGCGAGAAGCACCAGGATGGTGAGCCACGTCCAGATACGGACCGGGGCGACAACGTTCCGAAGGACCAGGGCGACAAGTCCCGCGTTGACCACGGTCGCCGCGAGTCCGACCGTACTCTGGTCGTAAAGCTGACGGACTTTTTCGGCGAAAATTCTTCTGTCCGAAGGTGGTTCCTGTCGGGGGGCGTGTGTCATGTTTGCGATTTGTACCGCTCCATGGTCTACTGAAGATGATACGCCTTGTCTTGAAAGTGTCAAGTTGACCTTACAGTGGCAGTGCGCCGTGCAAAGGCACGGTCTTTCAGTGGGTGAAATTC
>CAYYSS010000462.1:0-2224 GCA_964474325.1 uncultured Nitrospirota bacterium | reverse complement strand
AACGTCTTCCGTCTTACGTCTTCCTGCCTCTCACGTCTCACGTCTTCCCTTTTCCGTCTTCCCGCCTCCGGCCTCATCCCCCCTCGCCCATAGCCTCTCGCCTATCGCCTGCTCCCTTCATGCCGTCGTGCGGATTTTCCTGAGGCCGCCGGGCCCGTATTTTACGTAACGGCAGGGTACGAAACCGAAGCGCCCGACCGCTACGCAGGCCCCGCATTGCGGACTTCTTCAATGATCGCCGCAACCCGGACCTCCGTCTCCTCTGTCGACCCGGAATTGTCCACCACCCAATCGGCGTATGCGCATTTATCGTCCTGACTCATCTGGGCCGCCCACCGCCGCCGTACCTCTTCCTCCGGCACCCCGGCGGCCCGCGCCCGGGCGATAATGACCCCCTCGTCGCACCGCACGACCACGACGCCCCGCACGGTCCGGTGATACCCCGCCTCGATAAGCAGGGGGGCCTCGAACACAATGAGGCCGTGGGGATCCCGAACGCGCACCGATGACCGGAAGCGCTCGGCCTCCCGGAAGACCATCGGGTGGAGAAGTTCTTCGAGCCAGGTACGCGCCGCTTTATCGGCAAAGACGATGTCCGCCAGTACGCGCCGGTCGAGCCCCCCGCCGGGGTGGGCTACCCGGGCGCCGAATCGCTCTTCGATTCTACCGACCACGGGACTCCCGGGCCCAGTGAGATCGCGTACGATCCGGTCCGCATCGATAACATAGGCCCCGAACTTCCGAAAGAGTCCCGCTACGGCACTCTTTCCCGCCCCGTAAACACCCGTCAGCCCGATCATAGACCCCCCGTCCCGGAACCCGTCGATTCCGCCGACTGGCGGACCACCCCTGTAGTACGGTCGTAACCCATAGAGAAATATTGACAAAACACCCCCCCCGGGGTAAAGTGGTACCGTTATGGTCGGCGTGGTACTGGCCGGGGGCGAGAACCGCCGTATGCCGGTTCCCAAGGCCTTCCTCAAGGTGGATAAGACGACGATTATCGAGCGCCTGCTGGCACTGCACCACCGTCTCTGTTCGCGGGTTCTGATCGTAACCAGGACCCCGGGCGCGTACGCCGGTCTCGGAACGGACCTGGTGGGCGACGTCTACCCGGCCCGGGGGCCGATTGTGGGTATTTTATCGGCGCTCCTAAATATTGAACGCGGGCGGGCTTTTGTGACCGCCTGCGATATGCCCTGGGTGGAGGATGGGTGGGCCGGGCGCCTGCTGAAACTGAGCGAGGGGTACGACCTCACGCTCCCCGTGGGCCCCGCAGGGCTCGAGCCCCTGTGCGCCGTGTACGGCAGGGGCGTGATTCCGGCGATTGAAGACCTGTTGAAAACCCGGCGCAAGAGCCTGCTCGATCTTCTGGACCGGGTTCGCACGCGAAGAGTCCCCGCGGTGGAACTTGGACTGTCCCCGCACCAGGCACGCCGGGCGTTTGCAAATATAAACACACCTGACGATTACGAACGTGAGATTGGAGGAATGGCATGATTGGCGGCCTTGGCATAACGGAACTGGTAATCATCCTGATCATTGTTGTGGTGATCTTCGGCGCCCGGCGCCTGCCCGAACTGGGCCGGGGCGTAGGCGAAGCGATAAAGAATTTCAAGAAGGCGACCACCGAGCCTTCCGAAATCGACGTGACCCCGAAAAAAGATAAGGACGGCGAATCGAACGGGTCCGAAAAGGAAAAAGGCGGAACGTCCTGAGATTCACCCGGGCAGAGATCGATCTTGCCGCCCTGGATAATAACCTGGACGTCTGCCGGCGTCTCTGTCCCGAAAGCCGGATCTTCGCCGTGGTCAAGGCGAACGCCTATGGACACGGGGCGGTGGACACGGCGCGGCGACTCGAGGAGCGGGGCGTGGATACCCTGGCGGTCGCCCTGGTGGAGGAGGCCCTTGAGCTTCGTGATGCGGGAATATCCCGGCCCATCCTGCTCCTTTTCGGTGTGGACGACCGGGACTTTTCCCCGGTACTCCGGCACGGCCTCACACCCGTTGTCTGGGCCCACTCGTCGGCCCGGGACTTGTCGGAGCAGGCACGCAAGGCCGACCGGATTGCCGATGTCCATATAAAGATCGATACGGGCATGGGCCGCATGGGGATACGTTGGGACGCCGCACAGGCGGAGATCTCCGCGATCGGCGAACTCCCGAACCTGCGCATAACCGGTGTGATGACTCACCTGGCGGACGCCGAAGGAATCGATTCC
>CAYYSS010000461.1:0-2228 GCA_964474325.1 uncultured Nitrospirota bacterium | reverse complement strand
GTGTTGCGGATTTTTTTGAGGCCGCCGGCCCCGTATTTTTTGCAACTGTAAGATACTGTTTCCCTGCATGGGGGTTCCCCGTGAACACGGGGACCCCCGACACAAGGCGCGCGCAGGCGTACTCGCTCTCGCCCGCCGCAACTGAGCACCTGCTCATCTTCTCACGCTTTCTTGTTGTACAATGTTTCATGACCTGCCCTCCGTAACGTGGCTCCGTACCTTTGGATCTCTTTTTCGCCCTCAGCAAAACCCTCGCATGCTGATGCTAAGGACGGGCAGGTCAAGACATTATGTCCGGATCGAACACTGTGCGGAAGGAGCGGCAATGATGGACGTCTTTCGTGTTGCCTGTTCAAAGGGCGGCCTTCGCAGATCGGCAATCACAATGGGTGCTGCCTGTTTTTTTCTCGTCACGGCTATGACCGCCGTGGATTCTGCGGCGCTATCGCCCGAAAGCAGGATGCCCGCCGCGTGCAAACGGTGCCACCAACCCCGTGCAAAAGAATGGCGCGGCATACTGGAATTGGTAGCCGGCTCGGCCGGGGTACTCCAGGCGCGGACGGACGAGTCGGCCTGGGTCGTCTGGTTCGACAAGAAGACGCGCTGGAAGCATCTCCGGTCTCCGGCGGAGATTGCACGCAAGATCGGCACGGAAATCGCCATCCAGGTCTCTCCGCTGCCCGACGGCCGGGTTTACGCCCGCCGCGTAGCCGTCAAACCTGATCTCACGACGGGTGTGGGTACGACCATAGGCCCGAAGCGATTGGTCAAAGCCATGCTCGCGAAAGACGCCGCTACGCGGCCGGTCATCGTGGACGTCCGGGACGCGGAGGAGTACGCCCGTATGCACCTTCCCTGGAGTATATCCCTGCCCGACGGCGATCTGAGCGCAGGACCTCCAGACGCTTTTGATACGAATAAACGAATCGTTTTTTATGCGGAAGACAATACGTCTGCAATTCCTGCGGAGGCCGTAAAAGCCGCCCGTTCCGCGGGATACGACGCCGTCGCCGCGCTCGACGGCGGACTTATGAAATGGCTTCGGAACGGCCTGCCCGTGGTCACCTATCCGGAAGTGATCCACCGGGAACTTCAATCCCCGACGCCACCGGTTATCATTGACGTACGGCCCGCGGAACAAGCTAATACGAGCCACATCCCCCGGGCGGTCTCAATTCCGGCGGACGAATTGACTTCATGGCGCAACCGGCTCCCACGGTTGAAAACCACACCGTTCGTCCTCTACAGTCGACGGGGACTTACCAAAGA
Organism: uncultured Nitrospirota bacterium; assembly: GCA_964474325.1. Classification (GTDB taxonomy): domain Bacteria; phylum Nitrospirota; class Thermodesulfovibrionia; order SZUA-242; family CAYYSS01; genus CAYYSS01. The sequence continues at coordinate 959 of CAYYSS010000461.1, read as the reverse complement.
CGTCCGGAAGGCGTTCAGAACGATTACCCGCTCATGGCACTATAAGAACGTCCGTATTGTGGAGGGCGGCTTTTCTGCGTGGCAGGCGGCCGGCCTGCCGGTAACAACCGGGCGCGCCGGGACCATGGTTGCGTATTTCAGACCGCGGAAAACCGGGGAAGTGGATCCTGAAGAGTTCGTGCGGCTTGTCGAAGGCGACTCCGGCGGGGTAATTCTTGTCGACCTCCGAGACAGGGAGACCTGCACGGACGGCATCGTCCCCGGGGCACGGAACATACCCCTCGTTGAGCTACCTGGAAAAATCCCGGCCTTGCGGAAACAGACGGCGGAAGGCGGCGAGATCCTGCTCTACAGCGAAAAAGGGATCAAGGCCGAGATAGGACACTTTTTCCTGGCGTCCTACGACATACCCAGCCGGTACCTCGACGCGAAAATCCACGTGGCGTTCGACGGCTCCTTCGTCATAGACCGGAACTGAGCCGGACGGCTAAACCGCCCGGCTCACCAGTTCCTCTGCGATCTGCACCGCGTTCAGGGCCGCACCCTTCAGCAGATTATCGGCCACGATCCAGAGAGCGATACCGTTTTCAACCGATTCATCGGCACGCACGCGACCCACGTAGGTCTCCTCCTTGCCGGCAACGTCCACCGCCAGGGGGTAGATGTTCTTTTCCGGGGCGTCGAAGACCAGAATCCCCGGCGCCCTGCTCAAGACGGCCCGCGCTTCCTCCGGAGAGATCTTCTTTTCGGTCTCGATATTCAGGCTCTCCGAATGACACCGGAACACGGGGACCCGGACGGTGGTGGCCGTAAGCCGGATCGTATCGTCCCCCATGATCTTTTTCGTCTCATTGATCATCTTCATTTCTTCCTTCGTAAAACCGTTTTCCATGAAGACGTCGATGTGGGGCAGGCAGTTAAAGGCAATCTGATGGGGATAGACGTTTTTCTCTACCGCC